>JAQZDD010000409.1 GCA_028751055.1 Euryarchaeota archaeon Ods04
ACCGCGGTGAGCAAGACGCCGACGCCGATACCCACGACCACAACGATGCTTGCCGGTCCGACCGTCACAGCCGTCGTCTCGACGACACCGAGACGTACGAGTATCTGCGCGACGTACTCGCCGAGACCGACGAGGTAGAAGGCGGACGCGAAGACTAAACCGAAGACGAGTCCTATGCCGACGACAGCACCGGGGAGCGCGCCCAGTCCGCGCGAGACGAAGTAGTAGCCCCCGCCGCTCTTGGGCATCGCAGTCGCAAGTTCGGAGGCGGGCAGAGCGACTAAGAGCGCGATTACGGCACCGATTGCGAAAGAGACGGCTGCTGCAGGTCCTGCTTCGCCCGCCGCGAGACCGGGGAAGACGAAGATACCCGCGCCTATCATTATGCCTGTGCCGATGGTCGTCGCGCCCACCAGCCCTATCGTTCTGTCGAGTTCGCCTTCCTCGGTCTCGGTGTCCGAGCCTTCGGCTCCTGTACCTGTCTCAGGTCTTTCCGCCACCGTTAGATACGACGCGCTACCCGCGTATCTATGCTGTGGTCGTGCCCTCCGCGGGCGGCACGCCAACGGAACGAATAAAAGACACGCTACCGTATCCGTGTTGTTACGCACAAAAAGATGAGCAAAGACGCCGACAGCCGTGTCTCGGACGCGGCGGTTCTCGTACCTGTCGACGCCAGCGACCCAGCCGAACCCCTTCCGGGTATAGTCGAACTTCTCGGACCACACCGTGTCTTCGTGCTCGGCTACTACCCTGTACCCGACCAGTCGTCGACCGACCAGTTAAGGAAACAGTTCGGTGAGGAGGCGACCGCCGCTGTCGAACGTATCGCCGACCGCTTCGCTGAGAAGGGTGCCGATGTCGACTCTACCGTCGTCTTCACACACGGCAGGTCGAAGACCATCGAAAAGGTCGCGGCGAAACAGGAGGTCGACGCCGTCCTCACAGCAGGCTCCATAGAGGGCGACCTCGACAGCGTTCTCGTTCCTCTCCGCGGCGACCAGAACCTCGAAAACATCGTTGGCTTCGTCGAGACGCTGATGCGCGAGACGGACGCTTCGGCGACCTTCCTCAACGTCGCCGACTCCGACGACGAGGCGTCAAGGGGCGAGCTAATCGTCCGTGGCGCGTGCGACCGTCTGGAGGAGGGAGGCGTTGACGCCGAAAGGCTCGGCTGGAGACAGGAAGAAGGCTCTCCCGGGGACACCATCGTCTCGGTAGCCGACGAGTACGACCTCCTCATCGTCGGTGAGACGGAGCCTTCGTTACGCGAACGTCTCTTAGGCGCGGTAGCCAACCGCGTCATCGACGACACGCCGCGTCCCGTTCTAATCGTCCGTAACTGACTGGCTGAGGTGTTTCGGTTCGACTGCATTGAGGTTCATGTTTTGGCAGAAGTACGCCGATTACGGGAAGCACGACGACCGAAACCGCCGTAGTCTTCTCAGCCTACCGAAAAACATCTCGTCGGCACCGGTAATTATATAAGTTAACTCTCTTTTTTGCAACTAT
>JAQZDD010000244.1 GCA_028751055.1 Euryarchaeota archaeon Ods04
GCGGTCGGACCGCGCGGCATCATACCCGCGAGCATTGCCACCCTCTTCGCCGTCGAACTCGCCGTCGGCGGACAGGCGGAGGCGGCGCAGACGCTCGTCGGCGCGGTCTTCTTAGTCATCTTCGTGACCGTCATCTTACAGGCTGGCTTCGCAAGACAGATAGCCGAAGGATTCGGCGTGGTACCCATGAAAACCATAATTGTGGGCGGGGGACGTGTCGCACGCGCCCTCGCTGAGAGACTCGAAAGACGCGGAGAGTACGTAGTCATAGTTGAGGAGGAGCAGGAAGTTGTACAGGAGACGCGCGACGCGGGCTACACCGTCCATCCCGGTGACGGCACAGACCGCGAGGTTCTGCGCGACGCGGGTGCGGAGAACGCCAAGATACTCGTTGCCGCAACCGAGAACGACAACGACAACCTGCTCGCGTGCCAGCACGCAAGGTCGGAGTTCGATATAGAGAGGGTCATCGCACGCGTCAACGAACCCGACAACGTCGAAGCCTTCAACGCGCTCGACGTACGCGCGATAGACGCGTCGCTTGCGACGGCGTGGACGATAGACAACGAGATAGAACGTCCCGCTCTTGCGCGGTGGATGAACGACGCAGCCGACGACCATGACGTACAGGAGATAGTGCTCACATCGAAGAAGTTAGTCGGAAAGACGGTCAGGGAGGCGGACCGCTCGATACCCGACGGCTGCATCATCGCCGAACTTGGGAAGGGCGAGGACGCCCACGTCCCCGACGCTGACGAGGTGCTGGAGTACGGCGAGCACGTCACGTTCCTCGGAAGAGAAGATGCGGTGAAGGAGGCTGTGCGGAACTTCCATCCTCGGGACTGATTTACTGGATTTTGTCTATAGCCACATACGGTTTAAGAGATACAGTTCGGTCGTGTTACGTTTGTTCTGGCTACGTAAGAGTTCCCGAGCCAAAACCGACGCGAGAAAATAGGAAAAGACGGATTTATGTTTTTTCTCGCTTCTTATCTACCGCATGGACGAAGACGAGAGAAAAGAGATAAAGAAGAGGGCTGTTCGAGCCGTCGTTGAGAAGTCGGAGAGCGGCGCGCCCGCTGTAGGCTCGACGGTACGCGACAGGTTCGGGACGGACGAGATATACCAGCGTGTCGTGGCTTACGGAGACCACGAGATAGCCGAAGGAAGCCGCGCGCTCGTCTTCAGCGGCGTCGCCGCGGGCTTCGCCATCACGTTGACGTTTCTTCTGTACGCCTCCCTCCACGGAGCGTTCGACGGCGCGCCCGTTCTGAGCCAGCTACTGTACCCACTCGGCTTCGTCTACATCATCCTAGGGGGCTACCAGCTTTACACCGAGAACACGCTCCCACCCGTGACGCTCGTTCTCGAAAGGCTGGCGAGCCTGCCTGCCCTCCTGCGCGTCTTCGTTCTCGTGTTAGTCGGCAACTTCGTGGGTGCGGGTCTCGGTGCGGTCGTCCTCGCGTACACGGGAGTCTTCACGCCCGAGGCTGCCGACGCCGCCGTCTTTATCGGCGAGACGGGCGTCGAAACCGCGTGGTGGGACCTGTTCTTCAAAGCCCTGTTCGCGGGTCTCATCGTCGCGGGCGTCGTCTGGATGGACTTCTCGGCGGGCGACACCGTGACGCGTTTCTTGCTCATCTACATGGCGTTCCTAGCTATCCCCGTCGCCGGTCTGTACCATGTCGTCGTCTCGTTTACGGAGCTTCTCTACCTCGGACTCGTCACCGACTACTCGGTCGCCGTTGGACTCTGGGAGTTCCTGACGCCCGTTCTCCTCGGCAACACGCTTGGAGGGATACTCCTCGTCACCGTTGTCAACTACTTCCAGACGACTGAGGAACGACTCGAAGACATACGTGAAACCGACGACGGCGTCCTGACGTGGCGCGAGTGGCTCTTAGGCGGCTTCGCAGGTCGTTCGTACCTGCCTCCTAAGTGAGCCAAGGCGTTAACCGTCGTCAACCTCTTCGTTATCGGTCGTCGGCATCTTCGACCTCCTTAACTTCCTCGACTTCAACGTTGACCTCGTCGCCGTCGACGCCGAGGCGCGCGAACTGCGTCCTGACGTGCTCCTTCGCGGCGTCTAACGCGGCGTCGCGCGTGTCGAAGCCACGCGGTGTCGGCGACTCGAAAGCCACACGCACCTCGTCGTCGCCGAGTCGTTGCGCAGTGCCGCCGCTCTCGACCTCGTAGAAGGCGTCGCATACCCAGACGTACGCCGCTTCCGTCTCGGGCGCGCCCTCGTACTCGGGCGGTTCGTCGCCGGGTTCGTAGACAGTTCCGGTGAGGCTGGTTCCACGCGCCTCGCCGCGTACGAGCAACATGGTAGAGGTACGTGGCGCGCGGACAAAACCGTGCCGACGCGCCGAGTAACAAGCCGAACCGGAAAACTCTCCGACGTTTTTATGTCTTCCGGAGACGTATATACAGTATGGCACAGAAAGACGACGAGGACGACCGTCCTATCATACTGTTCGACGGCGTCTGCAACCTCTGCAACTCGTTCGTCAACTTCGTCATGGACCGCGACGGCGGCACGTTCCGTTTTGCCTCGATACAGTCGGAGGTGGGTTCGGAACTCATGCGTGACGCCGGTCTTTCTCCCGAAGACTTAGAGACGTTCGTCGTCGTCTCCGAAGACGGCGACCGCGTACGCACGAAGTCGACCGCCGCACTGTTCGTCCTGCGTCGTCTCGGTCTGCCGTACTCACTTCTCTACGTCTCCGTAGTCGTTCCGTCTTTCCTCCGCGACCCGTTCTACGACTTTGTGGCTTCGCGCAGGTACTCGTGGTTCGGCAA
>JAQZDD010000007.1 GCA_028751055.1 Euryarchaeota archaeon Ods04
GACGGTCTGACCTCGTCTCCGACTGAGAGACGTATCCGGTCGGTAGCCCTGCCGAAGTCGAGGTCTTCGACACCTTCGACACGTATCTCGTGTGTGCCCGCTCTCAGGGTGTCAGGGTCGACAGCCCAGTAAGCCGTTGAGTAGCCCGTTGAGCCTGCTCCCTGCACACGTCTGTCAAGGAACGACTCGGAGAAGCCGCTCGGCAGGAGGTCAGCCTGTTCGCTCGAAACGTCTGTCGTCAGAACCTCGCGCGTCACCTCGACACCGTCCCTGTCGCGCACGACGATACGCAGGTCCTCAGCCTCGACGAAGTTCCACTCACCGCGTATCAGTATCGGACTCGTCCTGCTCACACCCGAGTCGTCGGAGAGTCTAACGCCGCGTCTGCTGAACGCGTCCAAGAACGTGACCTCCGGCTCGACAACACGCGCCGTCAACGAACCGTCGTCGGTTGCGTAACGTCCCGTCCGCTGGTTACGGCTCACCGACCGTCTAAGCTCCACTGTGTTGCCGCCGGTAGACCTTTCGAGAACCTCACCCGTCACGTCGTCGCCTTCTACGTTCCGCCATCTCGTTATGTCGCTCTCCCCTTGGTAGACACGGTAGTAGCTCCCATCGTCGAGTATTATTTCGCCTGTCGAAGTGGTCGGGTCCCAGTTCCCCCTCGGTGCGTCGTCGCTCAAGTCCTGTGCCGATACGACCGCAGTACCCGCTACAAGAACCAACAGTATCCCCCCCATTATCAGAATCTTTTTCCCCAGCATTGACGAGGCATATACGCGTCCGGAGACAGATAAACTTTCACCGTCCTGTTCGTTGTTCACGGACAGTACCGACATGCTCACGGGACAGTATATCTTCAAATTTGATGAGGGTTTACTTGGATAACCAGCCAGAAGCTATAAATCGTAAGAGTACAATACGCAAACATATGGGTGGGGTAACAGACGCACTCGCAGGCTTAATCAGTGGCATAGTGGCGTTCGTGGTAATGATAATACTGGCGATAGTGTCGTTCTTCTTCACGGTGTTCGTCGTCGACTTCGGCGCGTCGTTGGCGGGCTATCCGAACAACGACTTCACGGTGCTTTCGGCGGCACTCCTGATAGCCGCGGCTCTCCTCTCCGGAGGTCTTTCGCCGATAAACTACATGAGCCAGCCCCTCGAAACCGACGAGCAGAGAGCGGCAAGGGAAGCACGGATGCGTGAGCGAGAAGAAAGAAAGGAAGAGTAAGAAAGTCACCGGTTACGACGCTGGCGTTCGCGTTCCTCGCGTTCGCGTTCCCAGCCCGACCAGTCCGACCTCTGTCTGTCGACCTGATCCGTTGCGTACTCGCCGACCTTACGTAGCTTCTTCACCTGTGGTAGCGACAGTACCGTCACGACAAGCGACGACGCGCCAAGTAGACCCATGAAGGCGAGCGCGGCAGCCAAGATAACGTTGCCTTGGGTCCACTGACTGAGCGCGAAGAAGAAGAATCCGACACTGAAGCCCGCTTCTATCTTCGCTTCGAGCAGCGAGATAGTCTCGTCGAACTTCGAGAGCCTGTTGTCAACCTGCTGGAGAGCCGTGTTAGCCTCGCGCACAGCCTGTTCTGCGTCACCCTCTATCTTCTCGACACGGTCGAGCGTCTGCTCGGCGTCGTTGACGAGCTTCTCCGCGTTGGTCAGCGCGTTCACAAAGCCTTCGTCGCCAAGGAGACCCATCATCTTACGCATGTTGTCTATGTCGGAACGCATGCTGTAACAGAACGGAACGTAACCGTATCTGTTTTGGGGAAGACAGCCCTCATCGAGAGAACATAGGGGGAAGTTACGAACGTCAACGATTTCCGAATATAGGCTTAAGACATTAAGCATGGATACCCAACCAAAGGGCATATACCCACCTGTTCCTAAGTGGGAGGTGGATATGTCGAAGACTAAACTATACCAAGACAAGAGTGGCGAGTACAGGTGGATAGGAAGACACGATGGCGATGGCAGGGGGGAACCCACGTCGAAGGAGAGCGCGCGCGACGCAGTAGGGAAAATAAGAATGACCGCTTCCGGAGCGGAGATAGAGGGGGTGTAACCATGGCAACACAGAGTGGAAGTAAACGTACGCAAGACAGAAGTATCCTTGTAGAGTCGTACGCTTCGAGATTCGGGGAGCCTAGGTCCAAACAAGAGGCACACGGCTACTGGATATTCGCGACGGGGTTGATGCTCGGACTGCTTGGGCTTTTCGTGCTCGCGTTCAGCACTATGCCCACGCCACGCTCGTCCGCGGCGTTCAGCGGACGCCAGCTAGCTGCGGTATTCGGCGGCATCGGCTTGCCGGTAATGATGCTCGGTATCGTGTATCGGCTACCGATTAAGAAGACCGCTGACAGAGTAGCTCTCTTCGGAGTGCTGCTCTGCACAGCTGCAGTCGTCGCGTTCGTCGTCTACTACCCGAGCAACTGGAACGTCGCGTCCGGGAGCGTGTCTGCGGACTACGCCGCCCTCGTCACAGGTCTATACGGTATCGGACTCCTCGTCATCGGCTTCGCCGCACTCGTAATGCCTACGATGGTCAGAAAAGACAGGGTTTCGATAGAGGAACGCGAAGACGACGCATTCGAACGCGAAGGTGCCATCTCCGGACGTGAAGAGTCCGTCTCAAGGCGCGAAGGAGAAGTCACGGAACGCGAGGAAGAAGACATGAGACGTGAAGAGTCCGTCTCAAGACGTGAAGGGGAAGTCACGGAACGCGAGGAAGAAGACATGAGACGTGAAGCGGAGATGGATGAACACGAAGAGGCAGTCTCCGAACGCGAAGCCATGGTTTCGCAGAGGGAAGCTGCAGCCGACAAACCGGGAGAGAGCAAGGCTGAGTTCGAGATGTACAAGGACAAAGCGGACAAGTGGAGATGGACGCTAAGACACGACAACGGCAACATCATCGCCGACTCCGCCGAGGGGTACTCGTCGAAGCAGAAGGCGAAGCAGGGTCTCGAAAGCGTCCGTAAGAACAGCCCTGATGCACCCGTGAACGAGCAAGAAAGGTCAGAAGAATGAGCGACGGGAGATCGGAGGTCGCAGGAGCAAGAGGAGAGGACACGGGAGCCGAGTACGAACTCTACGAGGACGCAGCGGAAGAGTGGAGGTGGGGACTCGTAGCTTCGAACGGACAGATAATCGCAGATAGCGGTGAGGGTTATACCGACCGTCAGGACGCCGAAGCCGGAATCGGTACCGTCCGCAGCAACGCACGCGACGCCGACCATCTCGAAATAATCCCTGCGGGCTTCGAGGTCTACAAGGACAAGGCGGACGAATGGCGGTGGCGTCTCATACGACAGAACGGACGTATAGTCGCGGATTCGGGTGAAGGCTACACGGAACGCAACGACGCGATAGAAGCCGTCGAACGAGTCCAGTCGCTCTCAGGCGAGACAGAAGTCTACGAAGACGAAGCCAGCGAATGGCGTTGGCGACTCGTAGCCTCGAACGGAAAGATAATCGCCGACTCCGGCGAGGGATACGCGTCAGAAGGCGCAGCCAAGGACGCCGTCGAAAATCTCGAAGAGATAGCACCCGACGCCGACTCCGTCGAACAGGGCAAGTCGCACTTCACCGTCTACAAGGACGAGGCGAAGGAGTGGCGGTGGCGTCTCGTAGCTTCGAACGGACATATCATCGCCGACTCGGGCGAAGGATACACGGAGCGAAACGACGCCGTTGAGGCTCTCGAACGCGTCAAGGAACACTCGAAGTCACCGACGGTGTAGGAAGACACGCCCGACGAGAACTCCCCTTCCGAGCCACACTCTCTAAGGTAGTTTATGCCAGAAAGACACGTTCCCGAACTCGAAGAAGAGGGCTCCATACTCGACGAGCAGCCGGACATCGACACCGTTCTGGAGCATCTTGAAGAGCTCGAAGAGACTGTCGACAGCGAGGACGAGCAGAAGAAGGTGCGTAGGACGATACATCTGGTCGAGAGCATATCGCCCGACGAGACATTGAACAAGTACACGACGCGCGACGTTGCGCAGACTTTCGTCGGCGGTATACTCCTGTCTCTTCCGTTGCTCGTCGAGGACGGTGTCTTCGAGATAGCCAAATGGCTCACGGAGACGGTAGTCGTCGGCGTGCCGGTCTTTCTGACTCTCAACGTGATTTTCATCATCTTCCTGACGTACGGTCTCATCTACTGGTCCGACTTCTGCCCCGTCAGGCTGAAGAAAATCCAGGGGATATTTCCGAGACGGCTCGTCGCAGTTCTGCTTATATCTCTCTTTACGGCTACCTCCCTCATCGTCCTCTGGGGACGGCATGTCGTAGGGGATCCAACGCCGTTGGAGATCTTCGGCAGGATATCTGTCATCTGGGCAGCGACGGCATTCGGAGGTGCTCTCGGCGACATACTGCCGGACTAGAGCAAGGACAAGGAGGTGAACCAGCTGGTCGGTGATGTGATGTCAGATGACGGCGAGGGGAGAGGAAAGAAGGAAGACGGAAAGTAGCCCACGGGGGCGCGTGGTATGTAGAAGCGAATACTTCCTGCTGTGTTGCTTATAATCAGTAATTTCAGATATGAGGGACGAATGAACGACCTTCTGTGACGGTAAAATCCGAAACCGACCGAACGGCTCGGTGAAGCTCCTTAATCGCGGGTGAAGAGGTAGACTCCGAGAGCGATTAGCCCACCTATGACGGTGAAGAGCGTCAGTATGCCCACCACCAGCCCCCACAACAGAGCGTTGTCTTTGCCGTCCCCTTTCGCGTCTTTGTACACCCAGTAGCCCAGAACTAACGCGATTATCAGGACAATCAGACCTATTGGTGCTACTCTGCCGGGGTTAACTTGTAAGATGACCATTACTATCAGAACTCGGACTGTTCACACATTATCCTTCGCCCTTGTCAGCCAAGTGGTTCATACAGGGTACGACGGCATTCCCACGGTGCGGGAAGTATCGGCTCCTGTCCCCTAATAGTTAACCGGCTGCCTACCGTAAGGCACGTCATGGATTTCGAGCGGATTAAGGTTCCACCTGCCGGCGACCGGGTCAGGTACGACACGGAGACTGAGAAGTTTTCGTCGTCCGGAGAGCCTATCGTTCCGTTCGTGTATGGGGACGCCGTCGGCGAATCGGTCGTCTCCGCGGCACGACGTGTCCTCGACACCGCCGCCGACGAGATGGGGCGCGGGGTTCGCTGGATGCGTGTGTACGCAGGCTCGGACGCTGTCGACAGGTACGGGACGCCGCTCCCTGACGAGACGGTGAGGGCGTTGGAGAGTTTCCGAGTAGGTCTCGTCGGTCCTATCATGGCTTCGAACCGGGACACTGCGGAAAGCCTCCGTCGACGGCTCGACCTGACCGCCGAGGTACAGCCGGTATCGCATCTCAACTGGACGCCTTCGTCCGTCTCGACGCGCAACAAGATGGATATCGTCTGTTTCCGAGACATCACAGAAGACACCGCCGCAAGGCTGGAGTTCGGGGACGGCTCCGCAGGTGCGTCGTATCTACGTGAGTTTCTCGAAAACGAAGATGGATACACTCCTCCCGACGGAGAAGCTGCCTTCGGCATCCGTCCTGTCTCACGTAATACCACCGAACGGCTCGTACGACGCGCGGCGGAGTACGCGTTCGACAGTGACCGAAACCGGCTGACAGTCGTCCACCAAGGCGACCAACTCCCCGCGACAGAAGGCGGGTTCCGGAGATGGGCGACCGACTACCTCGAAGAAGAGTACAGCGACTCTGTCGTCTCCGAAGAGGTATTCGAAAAGGAGTACGACGCATATCCTGAAGACAAACTCGTCGTCGGAGAGCGGTACACGGACGAAGTCTGCCGCGAACTTCTGACCCGTCCGAGCGAGTACGACGTTCTCGTGGCACCCTCGGGTTCCGGAGCGTACGTCTCGACGGTCGCTTCAGAGGCTGTCGGCGGGTGTGGTGTCACACCTTCGATGTACGTCGGGGACGGACATGTCCTCGCCGGTTCTTCCACCGCCAAGTCACAACCCGAAACCGCCGAAAACGCGAACCCGATAGCCACGATACGAGCGGGCTGTCTAATCTTCGAACTCCTTGGATGGGAGGACGCAGCGGGCGTCGTCCGTGACAGTTTGGAGACAACGCTTTCGGAAGGTGTTCTGACACGTGACCTGACCCGTCGGACCGCGCGCGCGGAGGTAGTGGGAACAGAGGAGTTCGCCGACACAGTCGTCGAAGGTATCTACGCATCTCACAAGAAAGACAGCGACGGAACGGCGTCGAGCGGCGTCCGTACGACGGCACAGGAGCGAGCCGGTATCAAACGGATGATTGCCGGTCTTTACAACATCCTTTTCGAGGACTGGATAGGACCAACGGACATCGAACTCAACCAGCTACGGAAAGAGGACGAAGAAGCCGATATCTACCTTCCGGAGGTCGGTATCAACTTCCGGTACTGGCGACTCTGGTCTGCCGAAAGACGCGTCGAAGTACTGCTACACGAGCTTGCACATATCGAGAACTACGACGACGGGCACGCACCCTCGTTCTACGACCGACTCGTCGAACTAACGTTCATAGCTGAGGACTGGCAGGCAGAACTCGAACTCCTCTTCGACGACACGGTGGACTTCGACGTGGTGAAACGTCTTCTCGTCGAATCGGTGCACGAAGACACGATAGAAACCGACATTGAATCAGTCGAAGACCGGAAACACGCCTTGCGGGAGGATTTCGGGCTGACCAGCGGAGAGCATTACTAGGACAGAAACACCGTGACGACGTGCGTATTCTCGCCTCGTCAGCAAAATCAGAACTGACGAGCGGGTTAGTTCTCGGACTCCTCGGTAACTACTGCATCCGATGAGTTTCGAACCACACTCTTGATACCCTTCTTCGCGTTGTGTTTGCGTGTGTATCCCTCACCGCTGGTAGCGATGACGTTACCGTTACTGTGACGGAGCCGCCATCGCCATTCGTCTCGGTTGTCGCGGAAGAGTTCGAACCGCGCAGGCGTCTCCGATTCGTCCACGGCACCGACGTGCACAGGCTCGTTCTCTCCTTCAGCTTCGTACTCATTATCTTCAGCCTTATCCTTCTCCACCTCCCCTTCGGACAGGCTCTCGTCGGTGGAGACAGCAGGTTCTTCACCATCGTGGGACCATTCCAGTTCGAACTCCAGACTTAGACCCTCGTCCTCGGCTTCGAGTTCGATTTCGAGAGTGAGTTCTTCGGGGATATCAACGGTGACAGCGTCCGTTCCGTTACCCAGACGGACCGACCCCGCCACAACCCCTTCTGCCGCTTCCCTCAGCACTGCTGCTACTTCTTCCTGAGTGGCTGTCATTTCGGATTCGTACTTGTCGTTGGACATACCAACAGCTACGTACGTATCTGTCTTAAACCGTCGCAAATATACTTCCTTGAGGTGGTGATATACACTCTGCCGAAGTACAGAAATTGACGACCGACGGACTGCTCAAGTCTCTCGCAGATACCCCCACCGTATAAGCTGTTCCGCCTCCGTGTACCACCCCTCCCCGATGTCGGTTCTGTAGAACTTGTTCGGGAGGACGATGTCATCGACTCTGTCGTACGCTTTCTGTCTCGCTTCCCGCATGCTCCCCCCTCTACCTGTAACGACGAGTACCTCACCCGTTTCACCGGCGACGCGGTACTCTCCGTCGGTGTGCTTGAGGTCTTCTATATGGACTCCCTTGGGTATTTTTCCGTCACGGAACTTGACGGCTAAGTTACGGCTGTGTTCCTCGAACCACTCCATGTCGTCCGCCGGGAAGGGTGGGACACAGACACGGAAACCGACCTGATAGCCATCGTGAACTTCGAGTTCAGGCTGTGTGCCGGTGGCGAGGTCGTACAGAAACTCCGATATGGGTGTCTCCATCGATGCCTCCTGAATGAATATCTGCGGATACCCGAACCGGGGTGTGGGTTCGAGCGGGAAGATACCCTCATCGTTCACTATGCAGTTTATGTCGAAAGGACCTACATACCCCTCCTCGCGCAGAACGGTTTCAAACCGCTCGACGGTTTCGCGGAAGAGCTTGTTCGGACCTCCCCAGAACATGCTTGTCCCCATCTCGCCCGTCATCGATCCAAGTTCGCCCGGGAAGAGGCGTTTGTGCTCGAACGTGTAGTTGATGGGTTCGACGAACTCCTCGCCGTCGAAGAAGCCACAGATAGAAATCTCAACGCCTTCCTTGCGGCGTTGAATCTGGAAGGCATCGACGTCCCCGTCCCAGACGTCGCGGTACCTTTCGAGCATCTGTATAACGTCCGCGCCGTCGTCGGACTGACCGACGTAAAGGAGTTCGTTGTAGTTCTGTGCCTCCCCGCACGGCTTGATTATGTAGGGGTTCGGGTTCTCACGCACGTATCGGATACCGTCGTCGAAGCTGTCGAAGACTACCGAGTCGATGACGTTCAGACCGAGTTCTGCCATCGTCTCATGACCGAAGCCACGGTCCTCTTCGAGACGGTCGGTGAAACGCGTCCCACCGACCGCCGGGATACCGTCCCCTCGGAGGCGTTCTGCGTGCTCCCCGAGTCCGAATCCGTCGTCGAAGACGACGACGTCCGACCATCCGATATGGGCTTCCCAGTCATCGACCTTTGGGACAAATCCGTCGGCAACGTCCTGGGAGTACATGTCCTGAGTTATCGCGTACCGAACGTTGTTACCCTGCTCCTGAACACGCCACGCGATGTCGCCCACCAGACCGTCCAAGGAGACGAAGAGGAAGTTTCTGCCGTTCGCCTCTTCCCTCGTCAAAGTAGCCCCCTCCAACTTCGACACTGTCCCCTGTTACGAACAGCCACGGTAGTACGCATGTACTCTATCGAACTAAACATACCTTCTCGTACGAATCCTGAACTGTAAAAGACGCCGCTTGATGTACCAAGTATTCTAAATACCCTCTAGTCCGGATATAGCAAGCTACCCTCTCGTCCGGATATGGCAAGCTACCCTCTAGTCCGGATATGGCAAGCCAAGCTATAACATCCGACCAACTCGTAACGTGTTTGGGGAATAAGCTAATGAAAATCGGCACCGCAAAATCGGAGCCAGGGAAGACTACGACAGGATGGCTCGAACTGACGGAACTCCCGACGGGGGGAGTCGAACGGATTCCTGTCTGTATAACCGAAGGGGAGAAAGACGGTCCGACGCTCTGGGTGACCGGCGCGATACACGGCGACGAGGTAACCGGAATCGGGGTTGCTCAGGACTTCATGACGGACGACATCGCAGAGAATCTTCGGGGAAACGTCGTCTGTATCCCGATACTCAACCCGTCGGGCGTCCGTACGGAGATGAGGAACTCCTACTACCACGACGAGGACCCCAACCGGAACTTCCCATACGGCTCAGGGGAGCAGAACTGTCCACAGACCGTGCAGGTACTCATCAACGAACGTATCTTTGAGGAGTTCGCACGCACCGCCGACGCGCTGGTTTCGCTCCACCAGGGATGGGTAAACGAGTCTATGTACACCATCGTCGAACGCGTCCGTTACGGAGAAGAAAGGTCGCGTGACGAGGCGGAGCAACTCGCCGACGAGACGTTGGAGTTGGCGGAGGCACTCGGTCTTCCGATTATACACGAGTACGAGGTCGGTGTGCAGGAAGAGTACGGTCTCCAGAGTTCCTTTGAATGTGCCGCCGTGAACGCCGCGAGCGTGCCCGCCGTAACCGCCGAACTCGGAAGTCCGCACGTCATCGAGGATAAACATCTCGAAGCCGCAATCGAAGGCATCCGGAACATCATGTGCGTACTCAGCATGCTCCCCGGAGAACCGTGCGAAACTGAAGCACCGAAGTCGCCTGTCGACTACCCCGTCAAACGCGTAGACGGTCCTGTGACCGACGTTCCGGGTATCGTGCGTCACAGGGTCGATGTCGGCGACGTGGTCGTCACGGGCGACAAAATTGCCGATATTACGACGCCGCACGGGAAGGTTAAGACGACGATAGAGACCCGAAAGGATGGGTACATTCTCGGGCGCCGCCAAGGCATTGCGACGTACGAGAACGACATACTTGTGAGCATGGCGGCGAGGGACGACAGCGAGTTGGTCACGGAGAGCACCTAACCGGTCGACTCAGTAAGGAGGGTTTATACGGGAGTATCTGCCGTACTAAGTAGAGAGATGGACGCGCAAGAACCGGATGAGATAGAAAGCAGTGTCGTCAGCTTGTACAGTCTTCTGTACGACGACGACCTGACGAAGGACGAACTCGAACTATACGAAGTCAAGGACGAGTCCTGCGAAGCCGAGGTCTATCTCCCGGACTTCGGGCTTAACTTCGAGGCGTGGCGGCAGTGGTCTACCGAGAAACGCGTCGAAGTTCTAATCCACGAGTTCGCGCACGTCGAGAACTACGAAGACGACCACTATCCGAGTTTCTGGGACAGGGTCGTTGAACTCACAGAGGTCGTAACCGAAAACCAAGAGGCGGTCGAAGCCGTCTTCGACGCCGACCTTGACACGGATACTTTCAGACGCACCGTGGTCGAATCGATACACGAAGAAGTTATCGAGACGGACACTGACACGGTAGAAGACAGGAAGGTGGAGGTTTGCGAGGCACTAGGGGTTTCGTACAGAGGGACCTCCGCTGACTAAATTCAGTTTGAGCCGTCATAACGCAGCAACTTATCCTGCCATAAACATCCATCATAGTCGGTTGGTGAAGACGGTCGCCGATGTAGTTGAGACCTTGCCGACGCTACCGGGTGGCAGTTCTGCCGAGATATGGATGTTTCTGTTTACAGAAACATTGATTCGTCATTACTACCCATGGATAAAGTATATACTGTGTCGGCACAAGATATGGATTGTATGTCAACGTTTGAAATATACAATGACATGACTGGTGGGTGCAGATGGGGAATGCGGTTAGGCGGGGACCTAACTGCGGACGGCGGCGAGGGTTACGTATCGAAGAACGGCGCGCGTGACGCCGTCGATAGCCTGAGGAAGAACGCACCGGACGCCGAAACAAAGTACAAGTAAAAACAACTTTTATTCACAATGTCAACAGACAGACAAGACAGAGGCATCCTTGTAGAGTCGTACGCTTCAAGATTCGGAGAGCCGCGTTTCAAGCAGGAGGCAACCGGCTACTGGCTGTTCGTCACGGGGGTACTGCTCGGACTGCTCGGGCTTTTCGCTCTTGCTTACAGCACGATGCCCGAGGCGCGGTCTTCCGCAGCGTTCAGCAGGCGACAGATAGCCGGAATACTCGGCGGAGTGGGTATGCCGCTGCTGATGCTCGGCGTCGTCTACCGTCTGCCGGTCAAACGGACGGTCGACCGTGTCGCAGTCATGGGGACGTTAATCTGCTTCGCCGCAGTCGTTGCGTTCGTCGTCTACTACCCGGGCAACTGGAACATCCTTCCGGGTAGTGAGGCTGCGGACTACGCCGTGCCTATCACAGGCGTCTACGGCATCGGACTTCTCATCATCGCCTTCGCCGCGCTCGTCATGCCGTCGATGGTCGAAGAACGTGACGAGGTCGTCTCGGCAGTAGCCGACCCTGGCTCTGTCGAGATTTCCGACAAGAGCAAGGCGAAGTTCGAGCTGTACAAGGACAAGAAGGGAGAGTGGCGCTGGAACCTCCGTCACAACAACGGTAACATCATCGCCGACTCCGCCGAGGGATACTCGTCGAAGCAGAAGGCAAAACAAGGACTCGAAAGCGTCCGTAAGAACACGCCCGGCGCGCCGATAGACGAGCGTGAGTCGGACGCCGCTACGTCGGAAAAAGAGAAGGAGTCGGGCGCGGAGTACGAGCTATACGAGGACAACGCGGGCGAGTGGCGATGGCGGCTCGTCGCGTCGAACGGACGCACCATCGCTGACTCGGGCGAGGGATACGGAGACCGCAGGGATGCCGAAGCCGGAATCGGGACGGTACGCGGAAAGGCACGTGACGCCGACCACTTAGACATAACGCCCGCAGGCTTCGAGGTCTACAAGGACAAGGCGGACGAATGGCGGTGGCGACTCATACGACAGAACGGACGTATCGTCGCGGATTCGGGCGAGGGTTACACGGAACGTAACGACGCTATGGAGGCTGTCGAACGCGTCCAGAAGGTTTCGGGAGAGACCGAAGTCTACGAGGACGACGGCGGCGAATGGCGTTGGCGATACGTGGCGTCGAACGGCAAAATCGTCGCTGACTCCGCCGAAGGGTATTCGTCGGAGGACTCCGCGGAGGAGGCAGCCGGGAATTTCGAGAAGGTCGTGCCCGAAGCCGACACGGTCAGGAAGGGCGAGGCGTACTTCACAGTCTACAAAGACAAAGCAGACGAATGGAGATGGCGGCTCGTAGCGTCGAACGGACGTATCGTCGCGGATTCGGGCGAAGGTTACACGGAGCGTAACGACTGTGTCGAGGCTCTCGAACGCGTAAAGAAGCACTCGACCGCGCCGACGACGACGGAGTAGACGCAGGTACGAGCCTCAGAGATTCTTCCACCGTCGGGTTCGGCACTCCATAGGGTAGCGGTATGGTACGGTATGGTATAGTACGGTATGGTACGGTACAGTTATCCGGCTCTCGTACTTATCTCCCTCCGTATGTCGGACACGAAAAGATACTTGTATATCGCCGTCGGCGTCTTGCTCGTAGCTATCTCGCCGTACGTCGTCTTCTACGAGGGACAGACGTTCTTCGGCGTCGGTTTCGCCGTCTTGGGTCTCGTTCTTATCGCCGACGAACTTCTTCGTAAGGATACCGAGTAGCCAAGATACAGGCTGTCTCGACGTTCGGTCAGTCGACCACTTCGATAGTCACTTCTAGGTTGTCCTTGAGGAAGTTCTCTATGTCGGGGTTGTTGCTGACGAGACGGTCGAAGACACGCCGAAGTCTGCTCGAACGTGTCTTACCTATCAGAACCATGTCGACGCCCCTGCGTCCGACTTCTTCGAGTATCGTCTCCTCAACGAGGAACCCCTTGCGGACGACGTAAGTCGCGTCAATGTCGAACTCCGACTCGACCTCCCTACGCAGGTCCTCGCGTCTGACCTTATGGCTGTCCTGTATGAGGTCGACGTGCAGGACGTGGAGGTCGACAGGCTCTTCCGCCGACTCCTCGCTCTTGAGTTCGACAGCCCTTTCGAGTGTCTTCCTGCTGTTCTTCGTGAGCGGGTAACGTATAGGCACGAGTATCTTCATCGACGCCCTCCGCATCCAGTTTTGCTGAGCATGGTTTGACGCGGCGTGAATTCACCCCGTTACCGGATAACCGTTTGGTATTCGCGTCTCGTGAACCATAGCATAGCGCGACGTACGGCTGTATATCAGAGATAGATTTTTCATATGCCGTGACGACGTTATGATATGCCGGAAGACGAAAGTACAAATAACTCTATCAAAGACCCAAACATCAGCGACGTGCTCGACCAGCTCCAAGCCCTCGAAAACAAGGTCGACAGCAGAGACGAGAAGAAGAAGGTCAGGAAGACGATACGGATGGTCGAGAAAATGTCCATCTCCGAGACGATAGAGAAGTACACGACACGCGACGTGGCACAGACCTTCGTCGGCGGTATACTTCTCTCGCTCCCGCTCCTCGTTGAGGACGGCGTCTTCGATATCGCGGAGTGGTTCGCCGAGACGACCGTCGCGGGCGTTCCGGTCTTCCTCGTGGCTAACATCGTCTTCGTCTTGGCTCTGTCGTACGGACTCATCTACTGGGCTGACATTCGGCAGGTAAAGATGAAGAAGCTGCTCGGTATTTTCCCACGGCGTCTCGTCGCCGTCCTCATAATCTCATTCTTCACAGCGACCTTCCTCGTCTTCATGTGGGGGAGACATGCCGAGGGCGGACCGACGGAGGTAGAGGCGTTCGGACGCATAACCGTCATATGGGCGGCGGCGGCTTTCGGCGGCGCGCTCGGCGACATACTCCCCGGAGAGAGCAGAGGCGAGGACATAAACCAGATGCTCGAAGGCATGCTGTCGGGCGAAGAGGGCGGAGGCGACGGACAGCAGAACGCAGAAAATGGTGGATAATATCTCAGTCGTTTATCGGTGAGTCTTCCGGAACCGACACGTCGTTCTCGTGGCATATCCTGCGTGCCTCCTCACGTACCCTCGAAGGACGCGGTAGTTCATGTTCCACCCGTGCGTACGAAAGGAGCCATTCGGCGAGTTCGTCGACGAGGTCTTCGCCGCCCAGTTCTTCGACGGCTTCGAGCGTCTCGATGTAAGACGGTTCGTACTTCTCGAAACGTTCGCGCTGAAGCCTCTCATCCTCCCTTGTCTTACGGATACGTCGCAGCCAGTAGTACGGGTTCGCCATCCGAAGAACGGTACGTAGACAAGACGGAAAAAGCTTCCTCGAAACCGGTCGGACGACGTTTCTCAGACCGGGTCGGTCGGCGAGCAGTCCGCGTCCACACCTTCGTCGGACAC
>JAQZDD010000368.1 GCA_028751055.1 Euryarchaeota archaeon Ods04
CACGCTCCTCGAAGCTACCTGACCGCAACCCACTTGTCCCGAGGGCAACAACGCCGTATGTGGAAAGTATCGAAGGAACTGTCATCGACGTGGGCGAAACAAAGACTGTCGCTACTCAGTACGGAGAGCGCGAACTCGCCGAAGTTGAGATTCTCACCGAAAGCGAAGGCGAACCCGCTTCTGTCACTCTCTGGGGCGACTGGGCGGAGACCGTCGAGTGGCTGAGCGAAGGACACACGGTCGCCGTTCTCAACTCCGACGTTGGCGAGCGAAACGGGCAGAAGGAGTACTCGACCGGCACGGACTCGCGTGTCGTCGTCGAGCCTTCGTACCTCGTTAACGCAACCGACGTACGCGCGTGGGTGCAGTGTCCGCGCATCCAGTACCTCAACAAGCTCACCGGCGTGCCGCTCAAGTATCCGGTGGTGCGCGGTACGGTCGTACACGGCGTCTTCGAGGACATGCTAAACGGGAAGGACGTTGACGAAGCCGTCGAGGAACGCGTCCACGACGCGGGACTCGAACTCGGACTGCTCGAAAAGGGCGCAGAAGAGGTACGCGACGAGGTGCGCGAACACGCACGCTCCATCGAAGGCTGGTTAGAGCAGACGCGTCTTGGAGACGTTTCGGACGGCTGGCGTACAGAGAAGACGCTGTTCGACACGTCGCTGGGCATGAAGGGACGCGCCGACGCCCTCCGAGCGGGTTCGCCCGTCGAGCTAAAGACGGGTTCGTGTGACGGCGACGCGCGTTTCTACGACAAGATACAGGCGGCGTGCTACGCTCTGATGCTCGAAGCCGGAGACGAAGCCGAACCCAAGGACGGGCAGGAGGTCGATACAGGCATCGTTCTCTACACAGGAAACGACGGCTCGCCCGCACGTGAGTTCCGGCTGTCGGACGGTCTCCTCGACTTCGCCCTGCGCAAACGCAACGAGATAGCCGCTTTCGAGACGACCAAGACCGTGCCGACAGGACACGAGGCGAACGCCAACTGCTCGACGTGTTTCGAGTACGATACCTGTACGGTGGTAGCAGGACGTCTCGAACAGGAGTCGAAAGCCGGTACCGTCGGCGCGCCCCTGCCCAAGGAGGAGCGCGACTACTTCGAGGAACAGCACGCCTTCTTGGAGGACGAAAGACGCGCCGTCCACAAGAAGCACGCGTCTCTGTCGTCGGGCGACGACGCGCTCGAAGTGAGCGTCCGCGACGCCGAACGTCTCGCCGACGGCGGATGGCGTCTCGAACTCGCGCGAACAACGGAGGAGCCTACGCGCATCACGGAGGGCGACCTCGTCCTCGTGAGCGACGGAAGCCCGTCGGAGAACGCCGAGACTGCGTGGGTACGCGGCGTCACAGCCGATGCAGTCGAGGTACGTGTCGGCGAACGTATCGACGCGACACGTATCGACCCTTATCCTTCGACGGTCACCGTCGACCGTTACCTCGTCTCACTGCACGACTTCGTTCTGAAGGCTGACGAACGACGCAGGGATGTCCTTCTCGGACGCGCGCAACCAGAGTTTGACGAAACGCCGTCGAGCGAGTACGTCCCGAACAACGAGGCGCAGAACCGTGCCGTCTCGCGTGCTGTCGCGGCGCGCGACTTCTCGCTCATACAGGGTCCGCCCGGGACAGGAAAGACGTACACCGTCGCACGTCTCGTCCGCGCGTTGGTCGACGACGGCGAACGTGTCTTGCTTTCGGCGTTCACGAACCGTGCCGTTGACAACGCTCTCGAAGCACTCTTGGAGCAAGG
>JAQZDD010000392.1 GCA_028751055.1 Euryarchaeota archaeon Ods04
GGCACCGGATACGCCAACCGAGCAGTCACCGAGTGTGACCTTCTCATCGGCGTCGGTGTCCGTTTCGACGACCGTGCGACGGGCAAGATAGAGTCTTTCGCGCCCCACGCAAAGGTCGTGCATATCGACATAGACCCCGCCGAAATCTCGAAGAACATCCACGCTGACGTGCCCATCGTCGGCGACGCAAAGCGCGTTCTCTCCGACCTCAACGACGAGATGGAGAGCCACGACGCGCCGGATGCCGAAGACTGGCATGAGACGCTCGACGAGTGGAAGGAGAAGTATCCGATGGAGTACGAGCGCGACGAAGAGCATCTCAAGCCACAGCACGTCATAGAGGTGCTTGACGACAAGACGCCCGACGACACAATCGTCTGCACGGGCGTCGGTCAGCACCAGATGTGGGCGGCGCAGTGGTACGAGTACAAGGAGCCGCGTACGTGGATTTCGAGCGGCGGTCTCGGCACGATGGGATGCGGTCTTCCGATGGCGATAGGCGCGAAACTAGCCGCGCCCGACACCGAGGTCGTCTGCATCGACGGCGATGGTTCGTTCCTGATGACGGTACAGGAACTCACCACGGCGGTACGTGAGGAGTTAGACTTCACGCTCGTCATCATAAACAACTACTACATGGGCATGGTGCGTCAGTGGCAGGAACTCTTCAGCGACGAACGGTATGCGGAGAGCGACCTTGGACATCTTCCCAAGTTCGACGAAATCGCGGAGGCGTTCGGCGCGAAGGGCTGGCGGCTGACAGAGACGGAGAACGTAGACGAGGTTCTCGAAGAGGCTCTCGAATACGACGGGCCGAGCGTCATAGACGCCGTCATAGACCCGAACGAGAACGTCTTCCCCATGGTTCCGGCGGGAAGCGGAAACGACGAGTTCATCATGGGTAAAGGAACACAAGGGAGCAGGATATCTTAGCCATGAGCACAGGAACACCTTCACGCAGGCTTCCGACCGGTGTACGTGAGGACGCGGCACGACGGGGTGCCGAGGAGACGGAGTACACGCTGTCGGCTCTCGTCGAGAACAAGCCGGGTGTGCTCTCACGCGTAGCCGGACTTTTCACGCGGAGAAGCTTCAACATAGACTCGCTCGCGGTCGGAGAGACCGAGAACCCCGACTACTCACGTATGACGATAGTCGTTGAGGGCGACGACAAGACGGTGGAGCAGGTCAAGAAACAGCTCAACAAGCTCATACCCGTCATAAAGGTCAGCGACCTTACCGACGACGAATCGGTCGACCGCGAACTCGCTATGTTTAAGGTCTCGGCGACACCCGATAGCCGCGGCGAGATAATGCAGATAGCCGAGTCGTTCCGCGCAAACATAGTCGACATGGGTACGTCGTCTATCGTCGTCGAGGTCTCGGGAGACACCGACAAGGTCGAGGCGATGGAGGACATGCTCCAACAGTTCGGCATCAAGGAGACCGTACGTACGGGACGTATCTCGCTCGCACGCGGAGAGAAGGTCACCGACGAAACGGTCAACTAATGACGGAGGAGGTACGAGGACGAGTATGACAGAGAACGAGGAGTTCGACATAACACCGCTGTACGACGAAGACGCAGACGCGTCTTTCATCGAGGACAAGAC
>JAQZDD010000309.1 GCA_028751055.1 Euryarchaeota archaeon Ods04
AGAAGTCGGCGAACCGCGCGGACGCGTAGGGCTTCCGGGGTTCAGAACCGGAACCGCATTTTCGTCGTAGTGCGGCGTGTGTGTATGACCGCGCACGACAAGGTGGGCACCCGTCTCCGCCGCCTCGTACGCGACATCGAAGGCGTCGTGTCCGTGCACGACACAGATACGTACGCCCTCAGCGTTTACGACCTTCCTGCGCGGCAAGGCGTCGCGCACAGCCGTCGAGTCGGCGTTACCGTGCACGGCGTGCAGATCGGTTTTCGCTTCGATATGTTCGAGAACTGCGCGTGACGTGAAGTCGCCTGCGTGGATGACTGCGTCGGCTTCCTTGAATGCGGCGACGAGCGGTGCGGGGAGTTCGTCGGGA
Source organism: Euryarchaeota archaeon Ods04 (assembly GCA_028751055.1). Taxonomy (GTDB): domain Archaea; phylum Halobacteriota; class Halobacteria; order Halobacteriales; family Halorutilaceae; genus Halorutilus. The sequence goes on from JAQZDD010000309.1 coordinate 371, forward strand.
GTCCGCGCGTGGGTGTCGGAGGTAACGAGGATGCGCATGACGTGTCTACGAGTACGGGTGCCGTAATAAACGCGTTACGGTGTAAACGGAGCGGTCTGTACGGCGTCGCCTCCGACAGTTTGAAGCCTCGGCACGAGCAAACGCGTCCATGGCAGAACTCGTAGTCTCTCAGTCGCGCGTCTCGGGACGTGTCGACGCGCCGCCGAGCAAGAGCTACACACACCGCGGCATCTTGGCGGGCGCGCTCGCCGATGAGACACGCGTCCTCAACCCGCTGAGAAGCGCGGACACGGAAGCTAGCGTGCGTTGCGCACTGGGACTTGGTGCTCATGTCGAACACGGCGAAACCGAAGAAGACCTGCGCGTCGACGGAGTGGCGGGTGAACCCGAGACACCCGACGACGTTCTCGACTGTGGAAACTCGGGCACTACGACGCGTCTATTCGCTGGTGCGGCTTCGCTCGTCGACGGTCTCGCTGTCCTGACTGGCGACTCCAGCCTGCGTTCACGTCCCAACGAACCGCTCCTGTCGTCGCTACGCGAACTAAGAGCGACCGCACGGTCGACACGCGGGAACGGACGCGCGCCGCTTGTCGTAGGCGACTCCCTCGAAGGCGGAGAGACGACGATAGACGGCGGCGTATCGTCGCAGTTCATATCGTCGCTCCTTTTCGCCGCACCTCTGACCGACGAAGGCGCGACGGTTCGGATTGAGGGCACGCTCAAGAGCCGTCCTTACGTCGACATAACGCTCGAAGTTCTGGAGAAGATGGGCGTAGAGGTTGAGGAGACAGACGAAGGATTCACAGTCGAGGGCGGACAGACGTACGCCGCCGACGAGTTCCGCGTCCCCGGCGACTTTTCGAGCGCGTCTTACCCGCTCGCCGCGGGTGCTGTCGCGGGCGAATCGTACGTCGGAAACCTCTATCCGAGCGCGCAGGGCGACAGTCTGATACTCGACGTTCTGGAACGTATGGGTGCGTCGGTCGACTGGAACCACGACGAAGGCGTCGCGCACGTCTCGGGCGACGCATCCGAACTCACGGGAGTCGAGTTCTCCGCCGCCGACAATCCTGACCTGACGCCGACGGTCGCCGCGCTGGGTGCCGCCGCGGGAGGCGAGACACGTATCGTCGACGCAGAGCACGTCCGTTACAAGGAGACCGACCGGTTAGAGGCGATGACTACCGAACTCCGTAAGATGGGAGCGACCGTCGAGGAGGAGCGCGACCGTCTCGTCGTCGACGGCGACGCCTCAGAACTCGTAGGCGCGCGTGTCGACGGAAGACACGACCACCGCGTCGTGATGGCTCTCGCCGTCGCCGCTCTCGTCGCAGAGGGCAAGACGACGATAGAGACGGCGGAGAGCGTGAGCGTTTCGTACCCGGGCTTCGCCGACGACCTGCGCGCGCTGGGTGCTGATGTAGAGACACGTTGAGCAAAAACGATAAGTTCTGTTAACGCCTACGTTAACTACAATGAGTAAGGCAGAAGAGCACATACGTGTCAGCACCGATGTCAAACGCGAACTCGAAAGGAGGAAACGCGAGGGCGAGAGCTTCGACGACGTTCTCGAACGTATACTCGACGAAGACCGTGATCTGCTTTCGGGCGCGGGTTTCTGGTCAGACGAGCACGCAGAGAGGGTACGTGAAGAGCGGCGGAAGGCGAAGGAGAAGAGGAAGAGAAGAATGCTCGGAGAGGAACTGAACGAGCGCACCAAGAAGGGCGGCGACGACGAAGAATGAAGGTCCTCGACGCTACATTTCTCATAGACTACCTGAACGGGGAAAGAGAGGCTATCGACTACCTCAAAGCCAACCGAGACAAAGAGTTCGTAGTGCCTCTGCCTGCGTACGCCGAAGCCGTCGTCGGAGAGGGTAACAAACCCGAA
>JAQZDD010000410.1 GCA_028751055.1 Euryarchaeota archaeon Ods04
ATGGATTTCGTGGAAGATGAGTACACGCCCGTCATCGAAAGATAGCGCGCCGAAGAGTTTTCCGTCGGCGACGACGATTCACGGACGATGGTACACACCGAGGACGAAGAAGGCGTGATACGCACCGAGGACGGTGACGTAGTCGCGCGCGAGTACGGCGTCGCCGACAGCTTCGTCACACGCGCGCTCGGCGTAATGTTCCGACGCTCGTTTCCGGGCGACGCGCTCGTCTTCGTGTTCTCGCGCGAACGCCGTGTCGGCATACATATGCTGTTCGTCTTCTTTCCTATCGATGTCCTGTTTCTCGACGAAGACGGCGTCGTAGTCTCGAAGAAGACGCTCCGTCCTTGGCTCGGCTACGCGTCGGCGCGTGCTTCGACTGTGATAGAGATGCCTGCGGATGCCTCCGAAGGCGTCGAGGAAGGCGACCGTCTCATCATAGAGTAGCTTCGACCGTCTGACGCCGCAGAAAGGCGGTCTGGTAGCCGGGATGGCGCGATATCTGCGGCGGCGTCACGACCTCGACGCGCACGGTGTCGCCCTCCTGCGCGTCGACATCCGCGCCGTAGTGGTAGCCGGTTCCGTCCACCGTCGGAACGAGACGGTCGTCGAAGACTGTCTCGCCTTCGCGTTCGATGACGGCTTCGAGTTCCATGTACGGCAGAGCGTGCCGGTTGTACGGCGTTAGGGCATGTACGGCGAGGTAGCCTTCGTCCGCCCGGTTCTCGAATACGAACAGCGTGTCGTCTTCTGCGTGCATCTCGACACCGTCCATACCGTCGTGTGTGCCGTGCACGCCGTCGTGTTCGTGTACCTCGTCGTATATCCTGCCCATCTCGTCGTCGACATCGAACTCGGCTGGCGCGTCGGCGTGACCGTCTTCGTGGTCGTTATCGTGTCCGTCGGCGTGCCCGTCGTCATTGTCGTGCGTGTCTTCGTGTCCGTCACCGTGTCCATCTTCGTGGTCGTGTTCCATAGGCTCCAGCGCGCCCGGTTCGCCCCATCTGTCCTCGTCCAGTACTTCACAGCCTATCTCGTTGCGTTCGTTGCGCGAGTAGACGAACTCAACCTCGGCGGTCTCGCCCCCGCCCGAAAGTCCTTCAAGGGGTTCGGCGAGACGCGCGTCAGTATCACCGAGCGTGAGACGTGCGGCGTACTCGGTGCCGTCTCCGAAAGGTGTGCCTTCGCCAAGGGGGATGTTGTCGCCGAGATGGAAACCCATCGTCTGCGACACCATGAGCCAAGGCGAACGTTCCAAGACCGTCTCGCCGCCGCGGAGTATCTCCAGCGACGCACCCGTGTCGGCGGGTATCGGTATCCCTGTCTCGGCGTCGCTTACCGTCACCATGAAGTGCACTTCGTCGTCGTCCGAAGGCTCAACGAGTTCCGTCCTCGTGCCGTTTACGGTCCAGAACATATGCGGATACGTGTACGAGAAAGAGACCTCGTAGTCGCCCGCTGTGTCCGAACCCAACATCACCATGTCGTCACGGTGTGTCGGCAGGTAGAC
>JAQZDD010000083.1 GCA_028751055.1 Euryarchaeota archaeon Ods04
CAAGACGAAGACGAGGTAGACGAACAGGAACGCCGAGCCGCCTGCTTCTCCCACCTGAAACGGGAACCGCCAGACGTTTCCGAGTCCGACAGCACTACCGACAGCGGCGAGTACGAAGCCTATACGTGTTGCCCAGCTTTCCCTCAGACTTTCTTTCATGTCTTATTACGGTCACGGAGAGGTGGTATATATCTTACGCAGAACCGGCATCTTCGTCAGGTCGCTATGCAGGTCGCTGTCTCGTCAACGCCGTCGACTGCGTGTATCTCCCCTGCGACCAGTTCGCGTATCTCGTCGGTACCTCCGACCTCTATCTCGGCGACAGCGTCGTACTTCCCTGTCACGGCATCGACACGCACGACGTTCTCTATCTCACCAATACGGTCGACCGCCGAAAGAACCGAGTCGACGTCACAACGTACGAGTACGAAGGCTCTCATAGGGCAGACGTACGTGTCGACGGTATATTAATCCTCAGTCCGTTCGAGACGTTCGAGAGCGCGCCTAACCGCGTCGTCGAAGGAGGTGAGTTCGACGTGCACCTGCTCCTCTATCGAGCGGTCGGTGACGACGACGGGGTTCTTCAAGCCGTGTATGAGCGGATGCGCGACGCTCCTTGGAACGTCGGTAACTAAGTCGACCCAGTAGGTCGAGAGTCCGGGCGATAGGACGGGTATGCGGACGACGATAGGACGGTGCTCGTATCCCATGGCGCGCGCCGTCCGTTTCATCATCTCCTCGTAGCTCAGAACCTCGGGACCGCCTATCTCGTACGTCTCTCCTGCTGTGGCGGGAGCGTCGAGCACACCGACGAGGTAGGCGACGACATCGGCGACAGCGATGGGCTGACACGGCGTGCGCACCCAACGCGGCGTGGTCATTACAGGAAGCTTTTCGACGAGCTGGCACACCATGTCGAAGCCGACGCTTCCCGCGCCGACGATGACAGCAGCGCGTAGTGTCGTGAGTTCGTAGTCTCCTTCGGCGAGCACGGACTCGACTTCGCGGCGCGACGACAGATGTTCGGAGAGGTCGTCGCCCGTCTCGCCCAGTCCGCCTAAGTAGACGACGCGGTCGACGTGCCTTGACGCCGCCTCCGCGAAGTTGCTTGCGGCACGTCTGTCGCGCTCGACGAAGTCCTTTCCGGCGCGCATCGAATGGACGAGGTAGTAGGCGGCGTCGACGCCTTCGAAGACCTCCTTGAGCGTAGAGGGTTCGAGGAGGTCGCCCTCAAAGACCTCGACGCCTTCGGGTGCGTCGTAAGCCGACGCGTCCCTCACGAGCACCCTAACGTCGTGTCCGTTTTCGAGGAGTTCGGGGACGAGGTTGCTTCCGACGAAGCCCGTCGCGCCGGTTACGAGAACGCGCATATGTCAGTCTGGGTAGACATAGGCGGGGTGAGATAATAAACCTCAGCACGCAGATGTTTTGTCGCCGCGCCGCGTACGGCGTACATGGAAAAGCAGGATGTCGTAGACGCTCTCTTGGAGAACGCGCGCGAGAACGACGCGTACGACGCCGTTGTGGTCGACGTTCCGCCTGACGTTCTGCGCGACGCGGGTGCGACGTACACCGACGAAGACGACGACTCCGAACCGCGCGTTGAGACGACGCTCGTCGCTGGACCTGTCGCCGAGGAGGACGACGAAAGTATCGTGCTCAGGTCGCCTTCGCGCGTCGGGACGAAGGAAGAGTTCTCGCCCGAGGTACGCAGACGTCTCCGCGCAGACGGCGTCTACGGCTTCCGCGACGGCAACCTGAACGGCGTTCGTCTGCCGAAGGACGTGGTGACCGTGCACCGTACCGACAAGACTCAGTAGAACTCGACGCGTCCGCCGCCGTTGCGCGACCTTTCGAGGCAGTGCTTCGCGCGCATCCCCGCCTCCGCAGGCGTCTCGCCGTCGCCGACACCGACCTTTAGCTCCACGTCGGTGCTTTCCTCTACCGCCTGTATAGCGTCGGCGAAGGCGTCCCTTCCGAGGAACGGCGTGACCGAGATGTAGTTGTCGCCGCCGACGAAGAACGTCGTCGAGTCGCGCGCCCACATCTCCTCCATCAGCGCGAGTCCTGCGCGCTCGACCAAGAGCTGACAGCCGTACGCGTCTATCTCGTCCGTGTACCTTTCGGTCGCGCTCTCTATGTCGAAATGTGCGACCTGCACGCCTTCGTCAACGTCGCCTTCTTCCACCTCGGTCGGCAGGCGTGTCTCCCTTCCTGCGTCCTGCGCGCTTCCCTCCGCCTGCAGGAGAGCGGACGCCTTTCTCACAGCGTCCTTGGGTGTCGCTCCGTCTGCGACGCCCATAGAGACGGTGACGGGATAACGGTTGTTGACGCTCCTCTGCACGGCGGCATGCTCTTCCGGTGACACGCCCTCGGTGAAGACGACGACGTTGTCGAAACGTGAGAAGAATGCCGTCGAGTCGTGCGCACCGAAAGCCTGCGAAATGTCGGCGTAGAGACGCGCCTGAAGCGTCTGCAAGTCTGTCTCACGTCTCGGCTCCGGCGTGACCGTCCAAGGACCGTAGTTGTCTATCTGAACCAGCGTCGTCCTTACCATGAGAGTGGCTCCTCCGTCGCTTCTTCCATCGTTCTAAGCGTGTCCGAGAGGAGACATAAGCGTAACGTTATCGAGACGCGTCCCAGTAACGTTACCCGTTGGAGTTATATTCCGTCCGGACGTAGATTTCCGCGGTGAGATACGACCGCAGTCCGCGGAAGGACACCTCATACCTCGACGAGGTATGGAAGCTGAAACAGCGCATACGGCGGGAGGAGGGCTACCTCTGCCAGACGTGGGAGTTCTTTTCGTCGTCGTACGAGAACAACACGGCGCACGTCCTTCTTGAAGGCGGCGACGAGGAGACGAACGGCGAGGAGGAGAAGGTCGTCGGATTCTGCGTCGTGCGCGGAGACGGATACATACTGTTCTTGGGTGTAGACTCCGACTACCGCGGCGAAGGTCTCGGACGTGTTCTCGTTGAGAAGGCAGGAGAAGACTACAAGGTTCTGACGTGCCACGCACGCGCCTCGAACGACAACGCCGTTGAGTTCTACAAGCATCTCGGCTTCGAGGTCGACCGGTACGTCGACTCCTACTACCAGAACGGTGAGGACGCCAAGTACATGTCACGCGACGACAGGGAGTCGTTGAGGAGCCGTATCTCCGACGTTCTCAAGGGAGAAGACTGAGACGCGCTCCGGTGTTGTCGGGCGAAGCGACAAACGTACGCACGTCGACGGTTTCGGCGACTTCGTCGGCGTGTGCGACGGTCGTGAGAGCGTAGACGGCAGGTCCCCAAGACGACTGCCCCGCGCCCGCGACCTTCTCGTTACCCCGAAGGCTTTCGACAACACCCGCCGAAGCGTCGTTGTAGACCCCTTCCTGTTCTTCCGAACCCGCGTACCAGACACCGTTGAGGCGGTCGACCTCCTCGACACCCGCGCCGAACGCCGTTATGTCGCCCGACGACGCGCCCGGAAGGACACGTGCGACGAACTCCTCTCTGACGGCGTCGGCGGTATCGCCGTCCGCACCGACGACGCGCTCCATGCTCCTCTCCTCGTCCTCGCCGTGCGCGCCCTTTCCGTCGGGGACAGCGACAACGAAACGCCAGTCCGCGGGGAGTTCGTGACGGACGGCGACGGACGGCACAGAGCGTTCTTCGGACGGAGTTTCTGCAGGATGTCCGGCGTCAACGACGAAGCCGCCGTTCTCGAAGACGCCGCGTCCGACGCCCGAGCGGTCGCCGCGTCCGAGCGCGCGGACGTGTTCGTGTTTAGCGTCGGCGGCGTTTGCGCGCGCTACAGCTTCGAGAACCGCCGAGGCGTGCTGTGTGCCGCTTCCCAAGCCGACGTGTCTCGGAAGCGCGTCGATGACATCGACGCGTGCACCCTGCACGTCGAGGACTTCGACAGCCTCGCGCACCAGATGTTCGAAGTACGTATCGGTTCCGTCGGGAGCGTTGACGACCTCCACCTCGTCGGAGGCTTCCGCCTCAACGACGGCGCGCGGTTCGTCTATACCGACGCCGATGCCGCCGTATATGCGTCCGCTCTCTCCCGAAAGGTCGAGAAAGCCGAAATGGAGGCGCGCAGGCGTCTCTACCCTCGCTCTCGTTCTCGTCGTTCGCATTCTGTCGACTGGCGTAGGCTACCGACGCACTTTAGGCTTCGGCAAACGACCGTGGGGCATGGACTTACTCGTTAAGGACGGACACGTCTACGAAGACGGAAACGTCGTGCGCGCCGACGTGGGTGTGCGCGACGGACGTATCGCCGAGGTAGCGGAGGCGGGCGATATCGGGGACGCCGACCGCGTCGTCGACGCCTCAGGTTCGCTCGTCCTGCCCGGCATGGTAAACGCCCATACACACGCATCGATGACGCTTCTTCGTGGATACGCCGACGACCTGCCGCTCCAGACGTGGCTGGAAGACCATATCTGGCGCGTCGAGGCGCACCTGACGCCAGAGGACATACGCGTCGGCGCGGAACTCGCCGTTGTCGAGATGATAAAGTCCGGCACGACAGCGTTCGCCGACATGTACTTCGAGATGGACAAAGTCGCCGATGTCGTGGACGAAGCAGGTCTTCGCGCGCGTCTCGGCTACGGCATAATCACGGTCGGGAAGGACGACGAAGAGGCGCGCGACGAACTCCGTGAAGGCGTCGAGTTCGCACGCGATTACGACGGCACAGCGGACGGACGCGTACGGACGATGGTGACTCCGCACGCGCCGTACACGTGCGACGACGAGACGTTGAGAGAGTCCGCGGAGGAAGCGCGCGACATGGACGTGCCTCTGCACATACATCTGAGCGAGACGGCGCAGGAGGTGGATGACTGCGTCGAGAACGAAGGCGTGCGTCCGCCCGAGTACTTAGACTCGCTTGGTGTCTTCGACGGCGACGAAGAAGACAGTGGGACAGAAGCTTACGTCGCGCACGGCGTCCACCTCAACACCGACGACATCGAACTCCTCGCGTCGAAGGATGTGGGCGTCGCGCACTGCCCCTCCGCAAACATGAAGCTTGCTTCGGGCGTCGCGCCCGTTACCGCGCTACTGGACGCGGGTGTGACGGTCGGTATCGGGACGGACGGACCGGCGTCGAACAACACGCTCGACATGTTCAAGGAGGCGCGACACGCCGCGCTCGTCGCAAAGACACGCGAGAACGACGCTTCCGTTGTTTCGGCACGCGAGGCACTCGACGCGGCGACACGCGGCGGCGCGGAGCTTCTGGGTCTGGACGCGGGCGTAATCGAGGAGGGACGCCCCGCCGACCTCGTCGTCGTCGACTTGGACGCGCCGCACCTCACGCCGAAGCACGACTTGGTGTCGCACGCTGTATACGCGGCGAACGGCGCGGACGTGAAGACGACCGTCGTTGACGGCGAGGTTCTGATGGACGACGGCGTCGTCGAGACGATGGACGAGGAAAGGGTCGTCGCCGAGGCGGAGGAGACGGCACGCGAACTCGTCGAACGCGCCGAGGCGGACGAGGTGATAGACGGATGAAGAGCTTCGGAGTCAAGACGGACGCACGGACGCAGGTTATCGACGTGACCGACAAGGTACGCGCCGCCGTACCGGACGACGCGACGGGCGTCTGTACAGTCTTCGTCAAACACACGACCGCGGGCGTCGCCGTTCAAGAGAACGAGACGAACCTCGTCGGCGACATAGAG
>JAQZDD010000227.1 GCA_028751055.1 Euryarchaeota archaeon Ods04
CCGCTTCCCGCAACGTCGCTCAACGAGACGGCGGCGGTACGCCATCCGACCGTGCGCGGCGTGATGCCGTCGGGGAGGTCGGTCGTCTCGTGGAGCATGTCGGTCGTCAGGAGAAGATTTTCTTCGTCGGGCGTGTCGAGGACAGCACAGTCGTCGCCGACGCCGAGTTCGTCGGCGAGTAGAGAGAGGGCTTCGAACTCGTCCATACGACGACTTACCCCTGCTCTCTCTTTTATCTAGCGCAAGGACGGAGCCAAGAACCGGTTAGCTTAAACGTCCGACCGTCCGATTCACAACAAGAATGACGACAGCATACGAGGTGCCGGGTGACAGGCTCGTCGAAAGAACCGCAGAAGAAGTCAAGGAACTCGACGCGGTCGAACCGCCTGAATGGGCGAGGTTCGCAAGAACGGGACGCGACCGTGAACTGCCGCCGGAGGACGACGACTGGTGGTACGTCCGCACAGCGTCGATTCTGCGCAAGGTATACATCGAGGGACCGATAGGCGTCTCGCGCCTCAAGAAGGCGTACGGCGGTAGGGACAGGAAGGGAGTCGCTCCGTCGCACCACGAGGAAGGCAGCGGCAGCGTCATACGCAACGCGCTCCAACAGTTGGAGGAGGAAGGGCTTGTCGAACAGAAGGGTTCGGACGGACGCGTCGTCAGTTCGGAGGGACAGAAGTTCCTCGACGGTATCGCGTCGGACGTAGCCGACGAGGTACTCGTGTAGAACGGGATTTTGGGTTAGACTGTTAAGCTTCGAAAACTTAGTCTGAGGTAGAAAGACCATGTCCGAAGAAGACATAGAGAAGATACGCGAGAAAAAGATGGAGGAGCTGAGGGAGCGTCAGCAGGGTCAGGACGCCGAGGCACAGAAAGAGGCACAGCAACGCGCCGAGGCACAGAAGAAGGCTGTGCTACGCCAGTCGCTTGAACCCGAAGCGCGCGAACGTCTTCAGGCGTTGCGCATGGCGAAGCCGCAGTTCGCCGAACAGGTAGAGCGTCAGGTCGTTGCACTCGCACAGAGCGGTCGGCTGCAAGGCAAGATAGACGACGAACAGATGAAGGCTATCCTGAAGGAGCTACAGCCCGGCGGCGACGACTACGACATCAAGCACTCGGGGCTGTAGGCACACCTGGTTCCCGTCTGACCTATCCGGTTCCAACCTAAAGTTCGCACAAGAGTAGAGTATTAGTCGTCACTACGGTACGCATCTCCTCCGCGTTTTCGAATTCGTAAGACATAGAGTAGATTCTCGGTGCGGTCGGCACGACATCCGAGCCGGAAGGAACCGACTCGGAGCTTTTCGTGGGGGCGCGCCCTGCAGCGGTTCGAGATGTTCTGGCGGATCCCGCCATTCATCGGTAACAATCTCGTCGAGTTTGCTGGCGATACGGTCACGTGCGTAGTCGTCGAGTCCGTCGAAATCCCGCCGTGCCGTGTCTGTGAGTTCCCAGTCCCATTCACTCATCGCCGTCACGTACCGTCTCGTCGAGACCGTATTCGGCTTTTACGTCATCGCTGCTATGGGTACGACCTTCGCGGATTTCGGCTTCGCTGGTAAGCATCGCCTTCAGATCCGCACGGTTAAACTCGGGATGCTTTAGCGCGTCACGGAGCACCGCTCTGATGAACTCGCTCCGGCTGTTGAATCCTTGCTCCTCCCACGTTTCGTCGACATCCTCCAAGAACGTCTCTACCATACGGATGTTTACCGTCGTTTTTTCGGGTGAGGACTCCACATCGGTCATATGTTGTGTTGAATTTGTGTATGGATAAGCGTTACGAGAACGGCGTCCGTCTGCACCGGTCGATTCTTTTGCCTTCAGTCGACAGCGGTAATTTCATACACCGTCTCTACCAACCTCCGGTATGGAGTTCGAGAGCCTCAAGGGATTCAGGGACTTCTACCCCGACGAGCAGGCGGCACGGCGGCAGGTCTTCGACACGGTGCGTGAGACGGCGCGCGCCTACGGATTCGACGAGGTGGCTACGCCGTCTCTCGAACCGCTCGAACTGTACGAGGTGAAGAGCGGCGAGGAAATCGTAAACGAGACGTACTCTTTCGAGGACAAGGGCGGCAGACGCGTCACGATGACGCCCGAACTCACGCCGTCGCTCGTCCGTATGTACGTCGCGCGCGAACAGGAGATGTCGAAGCCAGTCCGGTGGTTCGCACTGCCGAAGCTCTGGCGGTACGAACAGCCCCAGTCCGGCAGACTGCGCGAGTTCTACCAGCCCAACTTCGACATATTCGGCGCGGACGGCGTCGAGGCGGACGCCGAAACCATAGCCGCCGCCGACGGTGTACTTTCGCGTCTCGGTCTTACCGACGAGTACGAACTGCGTGTAAGCCACCGAGGTATCGTACGTGGCGTCGTTTCGTCGCTCGATATCGACGACGAACAGGCGACGACCGTACACCGAACAGTCGACAAGTCGGAACGTCTCGCCGAGAACGAGATACGTGAGAGACTCGAAGACGCTGGGCTGAACGACGACGACATCGAGACGGTCGTCTCTCTGACACGTCTCGGCGGATGGGACGCTGTCGACGAGGTTCTCGGTGTAGCAGACGACGAAGGCGGAGAGACGCGGGAGGCTGTCGAACGTCTCCGCGCGCTCGATGCCGCGTTGGACGCGTACGGCGTCGAGACCGTCTTCGACCCCTCTATCGTCCGTGGACTCGACTACTACACGGGCGTCGTCTTCGAGTGCTTCGACGCCTCGGGCGACCTGCGCGCCATCTTCGGCGGCGGACGGTACGACACGCTCGTCGAGGAGTTCGGCGGTCCCCCGACGCCCGCCGTAGGCTTCGGAATAGGCGACGCGACGCTCGAACAGCTGATGCGGCAGGCGGGCGTCTGGTTCGACGAGAAGACGAAGGTCGACTACTACGTCGCGGTCATCGGTGACGTACGCGAGACGGCGACACGTGTCGCCGAGTCGCTCCGCGCGGAAGGACACGAGGTCGAGATAGACGTGACGGGACGCGGCTTCTCCGGACAACTCGAACACGCTGACTCGGTC
>JAQZDD010000002.1 GCA_028751055.1 Euryarchaeota archaeon Ods04
AAGGGCACGGGGGTACGAGGTCGACACGTCTTTCGTCAACCCCTTCGAGGTCATACTCCTGCAGGCGAAAATCGGCATCGTCGTCGGTGTTCTCATAGCATTACCGGTGGTTATATACTTGGCGCGCGGTTCTCTCAAGAGACGCGGCATGTGGATACCGCCCTCGGTGTCACGACGCCGTATCGCCGTGTTCCTCGTCGGCGTCGTCGTCTTCTTCTTCGTCGGCGTCGCGTACGCCTACTTCGTGATGGTGCCGTACATACTGGAGTTCGTCGCCGCGATAGCCGTCATGGCGGAGGTGCGTCCGTTCTTCCGTATATCCAGCTTCGTCAACTTCATCCTCATATACTCGCTCATATTCGGAATCGCGGCACAGCTACCGCTCGTGATGTCTTTCACCGTCAAGTCCGGCATCGTCTCTTACAGGTTCTACCGACACAAATGGAAGTACTTCGTCGTCGTCGGCGCGGTCGTTTCGGCACTCGTCACCTCGCCCGACCCAATGACGCAGATGGTCGTCCTCGGACCGCTCGTCGGTATCTACTTCTTGGGTCTCGGCATCGTCCGCGTCATCGCGCGTCCCGAGATACGGGAGCACGAGCGGCTCCGTAACGCGATGACGACGACCGGAGAAGGTGAGGACAAGAAGAGTAGGGCAGGCACGACCGACGGCGGTTCGACGGCTTCGGCGTCCGCGTTGGACCACGCGTCGTCTTCGTCAGGTTCTGAGGCACAGTCACGTTCGCTTCCCGGAAGCGCGACCGCGGCGGGTGCGAAGGCAGCGACCGCCTCCGCAGCGGGCGCGGGTGCCGACGCTATCATGGACCGCGGTCTCATCGAAGTGGGGGCGGCGATGTTCGACCAGATGCGCGAGCACTCGAAGAAGCTTGGTCTGGTCTTCTTGGTCGTCGCATCCGTCGTGTTTACATGGCTTATCTACTACGGCATAGCCTCGATAAGAAGCCAGACGCTTTCGTACATGAATCCCGAACTCGCCGTGCAAGTCGAGACGGTGCAGTTAGAGATATTCGAGTTCGTCTTCCTCGTCGTCAAGTACAGCGCGATAGCCGGAGCAGTTGCGACGGTGCCGTTCCTCCTCTACTACTCGCGCGAGACGCTCGTCTCCGAGGGCGTAGTCTCGGGCGACGGCTCCGTCTTCTACTACGTCTCACGCGTCGCTGTCATCGCGGTTCTGTTCGTCGCGGGCGCGCTCTACGCCTACTACGGAATGATACCTGTGCTAATCAGCATACTCTCGAACTCGATAGTCGAGAGCGGCATGAACGCCACGTTCACGATAGGCGACTTCATCGACTTCGTGATACTCGTGACGTTCCTAATCGGTATCATGGCGGAGATGCCCGCCGCGATGTACTTCCTCGTCGCCTCGCGCGTCGTCCGTTACGAGACGCTCAAGAGCAAGTGGAAACACTTCACGGTCGGCGTCTTCGTCTTAGGTGCGGTCGTCACGTCGCCAGACCCGTTCACGATGGTCGTCGTCGCCGTGCCGCTCTCGGGCTTCTACATAGTCTCGGTAGGCATCACACGTGTCCTGTGCCACGGCACGATAAAACAGGTGCGCTCCGAACGGCGCAGTCTCGGATTGGCGGGTGAGGGCGACTAGTCGTCGTCTTCCTCGACGAGTTCGACCGAATGCTCTTCGCCTTCGTAGACGAAGTACCTCGTCGTCCCGGAGACGCCACCCGACAGAAGGACACCTAGGTTCCCGCGGTGTGTCGTGGGTATCTTGAGACGTACCTCGTCGACGCCGTCCTCGAAGTAAGGGAGCGTGTTACGCAGAACCTCCTCGTTCGCAGCCTGTTCAAGTAAGATTCGCGGGAAACCGATAGGTTCAGGCGGTTCGGCGGGCGCGTCAACGGCGTCGCCGCGGCGTACGACGAGCGTTCCGGGCGTCTGGTGGTCCTCGATTTCGTCGTAGTACGTCGTGTAGACCGTAACGACGTTTCCGTCGCGTTCGGTGCGCGTCACTGCGTCGGTCGGCTCTACAACGAGTTCCGTGTCGACGACCTCGAAAGCCGCCGCGTAGTCGCGCGTGCCGAAGTAGAAGCCGTAGATACCGTCGCCGAGGGCGATGTCGCCCTCATCCGCGTCGGTGCTGACTTCGAGCGTCTGTGACCTCGACTCGCCGGGCGGCACCATCTCCCACGGTTCAGGTGTCTCGCGTGGCTTGACAAGTTTCCACGCACCGTCGTACAGCTTGTAGACGTCCCAGTCGTACGGGTTGATGCCGACCTCGTCGTCGCTCTCGTTTCTGAGCGTGAATTCGACATCCTGAGGCGGCTCTACCGTCTCGTCCGACGGTTCGAGGTAGACGGACGCGTCGCCACGGTCGTGGTACCAGACGTGTCTGTCTCTCGCGGGAAGCGGCGGGAGTTCGTGCCCACGGAACTCGGTTGTCGTGGGTTCGTCGTTTCCGTTTTCGTCGTTGTTCTCATCGTTGTCGTCGTCTCCGTTACCGACGCCGTTGTCGTCGCCGTTCTCCTCGCCGTTTCCGTCGATACATCCCGTCGTTGCGACGGCACCCGACGCTACGAGCACGCCGAAACGTCTTCTGGTTAGCTTCATACCCGAGATAGATTTTGTTTTCACTAAAGCTTAGCGTAAGCTAAAACGCCCGTTTTAGTCAACACAGAAAGTAAGGATGCCGTCAGACTCATACGCCCCGCACACGTCTGTTCTGCATGCATCTACGTCTCGACGACCTACGCGACGCCGACCTGAGCGAGCTATACGCTCTTTACGAAGAAGGCGAGGTTCCTGACGAAGAAGACGTACGCGGAGAGATGCGCGGGCTGACGCTCGCCGGAAGAGGAGTCGCCCGTACACGCCTCTGGAGACGTGCCGCCAACCTCGCGCCGTGGGCGGGTATGCGTATAGAAGACCGCGGCGGCGTGAACCATGTCGGCTACCCGCCGCTAGTCTTCGACAGGTACGGCTTCGAGACGTACGTCGAACGCGACAAGGAGGGTGGCGCGCTCGTCTTGGACTACGACATGGAGGAGAATCCTTACGCCCTCCGCCGTCTCGAAGAACGTCTGCGCGAAATCGAGGACGGTCTTTTCTTAGGCAGGTCGTACCTCCGCGTCGGCGGTAGACGTGTCTTCCTGCATTACTACGCCGTCGAACCCGCTGAGGGGAGAGAGATACCTATCGTGTAGGGCATCTCGCGTAGAACCTCACGCCGCAAGAACTTAATAAGATAACCGCATCCGTTAACAACATGACCGTATTAGACCGGTTCGAGATGGACGACGAGGTAGCCTTCGTGACTGGCGCGGCGAGCGGCATCGGAGAGCAGATATCGACCGCGATGGCGGAAGCAGGCGCGGATGTCGTGTTAGCCGACCTCGACGAAGAAGGAGCGGCGGAGACAGCCGAACGCATAGAGGACGCGACGGGCGCGACGACCGTGCCGATGGAGGTTGACGTGACCGACAAGGGACAGGTCGACGACGCCGTCGAGGCGACCGTTGAGGAGTTCGGGAGTATCGACGCCGCCTTTGCGAACGCAGGAATCGCGGAACTTGAGGGACAGGTCACGAACTACAGTCAGGAGCAGTGGGAGCGTATCGTGGACGTGAACCTGAACGGCGTCTTCTACACCGACCGCGCAGCCGCCGAAGCGATGGTGGAGCAGGACGGCGGAGGCTCCATCGTAAACACGGCGAGCGTCTACGGCTTGCGGACGAGCGACATACTCGGCACGATGTTCGCGTACGCCACGTCGAAGGGCGGCGTCGTCAACATGACACGCGCGGTAGCGGCGGAGGTCGCGCCCGAAGGCGTCCGTGTCAACGCTATCGCGCCGAGCCACGTGCGCACGAACTTGGCAGGCGGCTTCCTGCGCGAGGACGCGCCCGGTGGCATGGAAACCCTGCAGGAGCAGATAGAGGACCACACACCGATGAACCGTATCGCCGACCCCGAGGAGCTAAAAGGTCTCGCGGTCTTCCTTGCGAGCGACGCCTCGACGTACTGCACCGGCTACACGTACGCCGTCGACGGCGGCTGGCTCAGCATCTGAGGTCGTTCAGCGGTCGCGCGAGTCGTAGTCGCCGGCTTCCTTCCAACGTTTCCTGTTCTCGACGTAGCTCTGTGCGTAGAGCGGAATCTGCTGTCTCTGCGCCTCGTTTAGTTCACGCGTCTCGGCAGGGACGCCGTAAGCTAAGCTACCGGGCGGTATCTCCTGACCTTCGCGCACTACCGCTCCTGCGGCGACGATGCTTCCTTCGCCGACTACCGCGCCCTGCAGGACACACGAGCCTATGCCGATGAGACAGCTGTCTTCGACCTTCGACTGGTCGACGGTGACGTTGTGTCCGAGCGTCACGTCGTCGCCTATCTCCGCCTCGTGTAGCATCGTGTGGTCCTGCACGTTGCTCCTCTCGCCGACGGTCGTCGGTCCTATGTCACCACGGATACAGACAAAGGGCCATAAGCTGCTTTTTTCGCTCAGGGTTACGTCGCCGACGACGTACGCCATCTCGCTGACGAATGCGGAGTCGGGTATCTCTGGCTCTTTGCCTTCAAGTGAACGTATCATGCGAACGCAGAGGACGGCTGGTTCCTTAGCAGTTGTGTCTACTGCGAAGGGCTACTTTACTCGGTTTCTGTCGTCGCTTCGTCGCCTTCGGACAGACGCGACGCGTCGATGCCCGACAGCTTCAGCCCGACGACCTTGCCTTCTTCCGCTTCCCTGACTTCCGAATGGTGAAGCTCTATCGTCTCAATCTCAGCGGTCTCGCCGTCCTCGAACCTGAGAAGGCTTCCCTTCCGGAGCGTACCTTCGGTTATCCTTGCGGTCACGACCGTGCCGATGCCCGATATCTGCATCTTTCCGGTCACGGATATACGTGCGTCTCCATATGGCTGTGCTGAGTCCTCTTTCTGAGGGTCCCAGTCGTCGGCGTCGGCTTCGTCCAGCCGTCCCTTAGCCGTCTCGTCCGAGAACATAGACTGTATGAAGTCGAAAATACCCATGCATCACGCTTCGTCTCCGTCGTCAAAACAGTTGCGCAGAACTGCCACACCGACGGGAACCCACAGTAATTTATCCGTGCCGCGTGCAAGAAACGTACATGAGCCTTGGTCAGACGGTAGTAGGCGCGATGCTGTTCGGTTTCCTACTCATCACAGCGTACAAATCGGTCCGTATAGTTGACGAGGGGGAGATGGAAGCACTATTCACCTTCGGTGAGATGGACAGGGTGCTCTATCCCGGACTCAACTACATACCCCCGTACGTCTCCAAGACGTATCCGATAGACACCGAAGAGATGCAGGTGGAGACGAAGAACAGCGTGGTGAGCATACCGCAGGAGTTCAGACAGGAGATACGGAAGAGTGACCTGACCGACTGAGGGCTACGAAATCTGTTCAGCTACCTTCGCGTCAACCTCCTCCACGAACTCGTCGATACAGTCGTCGGGTATCGTAGCACCCGCGGCTATGTCGTGTCCGCCGCCGTCGCCGCCGACCGCCTGAGAGCACTCTGCCATTACTTCGGCTAAGTTCAGTCCTTTCCGAACGAGACTTTTGGTTGCGCGCGACGACACCTTCTTTTCGCCTTCGTCGTCGGCGTCGGCGAAAGCCACGATAGGCATGCCGCGGTCGACTGCCGACTTCGAGTAGCTCATACCTGCGATTATGCCCACGATGGTGTCGGGTATCTCGTCGCCCGCGTCGAAGTACTGGACGTTCTCTAACTTCGTCACGCCGTTCCTGCCGACGAACTCGATGCCGTTACGGAGATTACGGCGGTGTCCACGGAGGAGTTCGCGCGCCTCGTCGAGTGCCTCTCCACGGTCGCCCTTACAGACGGCGAAGCCGACATCAGCGCGTTCGTACCGCGCGGTCGAGTTGAGGAGCGTGGAGAACTCGCTCGCATCCCTTAGTTCTGTGTGTGGCTTCTCCTGCAAGAGGGTGTACGTCTCGCCGACGAGTTCCTCTATCGCGCTCGAATCGACGCCGCGTTCGACGCACTTACGGAAGAGTGCGTTCGTAAGCTTCTCGCGTTCCGTCTCGTCGAGGTCCGCCCATGTGCGCCAGCCTCCGGCTTCGCTGTTCTTCGCCTCCACTCCTGCGTCTTCGAGCAGCTCCTTCGCGCCTGTCGAGTTCTTCGAGATGCCGGGTATGAAGACGTCGGTCGAGTACTCCAGAAGCTTCGGAAGGGGACGTGTCTGTCTGCCGAAGAGTAGGAGGTCCTGCTTCGCCTCTAAGACGCCCGCCTCGACGCCTTCCTCAACGACGGCGCGGTTCGCGCCGCTCAAGCCGCCGCCTTGGTTCTGCATGTCACCCACCGCGCCGACGACTGCGAGCGCGGCTAAGTCGCGGTTGTCTTCGGCGTCGCCTTCGAGTGCGCGCGCAAGGACGTACGCCGTACCCGCACCCGAAAGTTCGGAGGAGCCGTCTATGTCGAAAAGAAGCGGGTTGAGATGGTAGTCGCAGTCCCCCGTCTCGGAGGGCTGGTGGTGGTCGGCGACGACGGGCGTGAAGCTCCGTCCGACGATTTCGTCAAGAATACCGCTCCCGAAGTCGGTGAAGAGCACCGTTTCGTAGCCGTCCGCCTCGATTTCGTCGAGGTCCTCGTCGTCCAACTGTTTAGAGAAACGCGTCTCGTGGTCGACTCCCGCGCGGTCGAGAGCGAGCGAGGCGACACCCGCACTCGTCAGACCGTCGGCGTCGATATGCGAAATCAGAAGAAGGCTTTCGGTATCGCGCAGGAATTCGGCGCAGTCACGAGCGCGCTCCAAGAAGCCGTCGTCGAGTACATCGGTCCCCGGTGTCTCCGTCTTTGCCATCTTTGTCTACCTTACATTCTCGCCGCGGTCAAAAAAGCTTCTCAGTTGTCTTTCTATGTGCCGCATCTGACAACTTCTCCTCAGCTGGCTTCCCATGTACCGCGCCTGACAAAAGTCGTACTTTCTCCGTCTACTCGTTCTCGTCGACAAACTCGAACCGCGCACCGCCGTTCTTACCTTCCTTGACGTTTACCGACCAGCCGTGCACCTCCGCAGCCCGTCTCACTATGGGGAGTCCGAGTCCTGTTCCGTTGTCCTTCGTGGTGTAGCCGCTTTCGAGAACCTTGTCGCGCGTCTCCTCGGGTATGCCTGAGCCGTCGTCCTCGACGTAGAAGACGCAGTCGTCCGTCGAGCCGACCTCGACGTTCACCGCGGACTCACTCCCTCTTTCGGCGGTTTCTTTCGCCGACTTCTCTTTGGCTTCTTCGTCTTCGCCACTGTCCCCGTCTTCTCTTCCGTCTCTGTCGGAGCCGTCTTCGACTCCGTCATCCGACTCCATCCGACCGCCTTCTGAACCATGTTCGACGGCGTTCCTGAACAGGTTCTCAAAGAGCCTCTGTACACCCTCGGCGTCGGCGTGTATGACGGCGTCGGTCTCGACATCCAGCGATTCTTTCGACAGCGACACGTTTTCGACCGCTTTCTCGGCGACCTGTGATATACGAACGTCCTCGGGTTCGTAGCTCTCGCCCCCTTCACGCGTGAACGACAGAACCTCTTCTATCAGACGGTGCATTCTGTCGTGAGCGTTCTCTATCCTGTCAAGGTGTTCCTCCTGTTTCTCCCGGTCTTCGGCGGCACGTGCGAGGTCAAGATACCCGACCGCGATATTGAGCGGGTTGCGCAGGTCGTGTGAGACGACGCTTGCGAACTCATCGAGGCGTCTGTTCCTGTCGCGTAGAAGTTCGTTCGTCCTTTCGAGTTCCTCGGCGTTTCTCTGGAGAGCCGTATAAAAGTAGCCCGCTGCCGTCCCGAACGCCGCTGTAACCATGACGCTACTCATCGTGAAGTAGAAAGGCTCGTCGGGTAGGCTACCACCGAGCAGAAAGACGTACCACTGGCTGATAGCGACGCCGAGCGTCCCCGAGACTATGGTCCAGAGTGCTACGAGAGCTACGAAGTCCTCGTCGTGTCTGCGACCTATCTCAACGCCAACGGCGGCTATGAGAAGCGAGAGAAAGATGGGAGAACTCGTGTACGCGAGCGTCATCGCCAGCGTGTCGTCCGACATGAAAGAGTAGCCGAGCACGACGAGCACGGCACCGACGCCCACGATTGAGAGTGACCAACGTTTGATTAGTCTCAGGAGCATAAGGGTGCTTCGTGCCTAAACGGTATTATTATTCCGCTGAAACACACACACTTACTGAAACAGTAACAGGTGAACGATGCCAGAGCACGAAGTCGTAGTTGTCGGAGGCGGATGCGTCGGCGTCTCGACAGCACGCCATCTAGCCGAGCGTGGTGTCGACGTCGCGGTCGTTGAGAAGGAGTACGCGCTCGCAGAGCACCAGAGCGGACGCAACTCGGGCGTACTGCATCCAGGGTTCAACTACGAACCCGGTACGCTAAAGGCGCGTTTCGCTGTCGAAGGCACGCGTCGCATGAAGGAGTACTGCGCCGACCGCGGCGTGCCCGTCGACGAATGCGGCGTCTTCGTCGTCGCGCTTGACGAGGAGGAGGAGAAACGTCTCGACACGCTCAAACGACAGGCGGACGAGAACGGCACTGAGGCACGTATAGTCGAAGCCGGCTTTGTCGAGGAGCACGAGCCTCATGTCTCGGACGAAACGCAGGCGGCACTCTACGCGCCCGAGGCGGCGTCCGTCGACTCGCGCAAGTACGTACACGCTCTCGCCGGCGACGCCGAGACCGACGGCGCGACTTTCTACATGGGTCACGAGCTAAAGAACGTCTCGTCGGCGGACGGTGTGCACACGCTCCGTACGTCGAAGGGCGAACTCGAAGCCGACTACGTCGTCAACGCCGCCGGGCTTTACGCTGACCGTGTGGCGCGGTACTTCGGAGTCGGCGACGGTATGCGTGTCGTCCCTTTCCGCGGCGAGTACTATGAACTCACGCCCGACGCGACCGACCTCTGCAGGACGATGATATACCCGACGCCCGACCCCGAACTGCCTTTCTTGGGCGTCCATTACACACGCAGGACGGACGGAAAGGTCATCGTCGGTCCGAACGCTGTGCTCGCTTTCGGGCGCGAGGCTTACACGAACAAGCAGTTCGCGGTTCGTGAACTCGCGGGCACTCTGTCTTACGGAGGATTCTGGCGTCTCGTCTCCTCGCGCAAGATGCTCGGCGTCGCATGGGACGAGCTAAACAAGTCGTACCGCAAGAAACGTTTCGTGCGCGCCTCCCAGCGTCTCGTACCCGAGGCACGCGCCGAGCAGTTCGTCCGTAGCTACGCCGGTGTACGCGCCCAGATGGTTTCGAAGGACGGCGAACTCGTGAAACAGCCCGTCGTGGAACACGGAGACGCCTCGACACACGTCCTCAACGCCGTCTCGCCCGGTCTGACGTGCTCGCTTCCTTTCGGCGAGCATCTTGCCCAAGAGGCTGTTGACCGGATCTGAAAGACTGTAACAGTTTTGTGCCGGGGGCACGACCAAACCGTATGACAGAAGAACAGCAACACGAGTTCGGCGGATACGGCGGCAGGTACGTGCCCGAGGAGTTAGACGACGCGCTTCAGCAGCTCGCGGACGGCTTTGATAAACTGAAAGACACAGAAGCTTTCCGCGAAAGGTACGACGCCCTTCTGCGCGACTACGCCGGAAGACCGACGCCCGTCTACCACGCCGAGACGCTGTCGGAGATGTACGGCGCGGAGATATACCTCAAACGCGAAGACCTCCTCCACGGCGGGGCGCACAAGATAAACAACGCGCTCGGTCAGGGGATACTCGCGGACGAAGCCGGAAAGACGCGTCTCATCGCGGAGACAGGCGCGGGACAGCACGGCACGGCGACAGCAATGGTCGGCGCGCTCTTGGGGCTGAAGACGGAGATATACATGGGCAAGAAGGATGTCGAGAGGCAGCGCATGAACGTCTTCAGGATGCGTCTCATGGGCGCGGAGGTCAACGAGGTTACACGCGGAGGCGCGGGACTCGCCGACGCAGTGGACGCGGCACTCGAAGACTTGGTGGAGAACGTTGACGACACACACTACCTCGTCGGGAGCGTCGTCGGACCTGACCCTTTCCCGCGTATGGTGCGTGAGTTCCAGAGCGTCATAGGCGAGGAGGCGCGCGAACAGATGCTCGAAAAGACGGGCGAACTACCCGACGCCTGCGTCGCGTGCGTCGGCGGCGGCTCTAACGCAATCGGTCTTTTCCACGCGTTCCGCGATGACCCCGTCGCTTTCTACGGTGCCGAGGGCGGCGGAAAGGGCGCGGAGAGCACGGAGCACGCCGCGCCTCTTGCGGCGGGCGAGGACGAGGTGATACACGGGATGCGTACACGCGTCATCGACGACGAGACGGACGTGCATTCGGTGAGCGCGGGTCTCGACTACCCCGGCGTCGGTCCCGAGCACGCCATGTTCCTCGACGAAGGACGTGCCGAGTACCACGCCGTGACCGACGACGAGGCGTTGGAGGCGTTCCGCGACCTGTCGCGTGCCGAGGGCATCATTCCAGCACTGGAGACGGCGCACGGTCTCGCGCTCGCAAAGAAGGTCGCCGACGAACACGACACGGTGCTCGTCAACCTTTCGGGACGCGGCGACAAGGACATGGAGACGGCGGCGGAGAAGTTCGACCTATCATGACGGATGCAGAGAACGTCATGGAGTACGCGGGTTCGTGTCCGGGTATCGCGGAAGCAGTTGAGGAGACGCGTGAGGAACTCGAAGAAGACTTAGAAGAGAAACACCGCGAACTGTTCGGACGGTAGCTTCGTCACGGTCTTTCCGGCTCCGAGACGGAGCACGACGACGTGACCTCATCAGATACTGCTACGAAGCCGTCGGTCAAGTTTCGTTTTTTGGAAAAACGCCCTATGTAAGAGGAGTGTTACTGCTTAGTTTACTCGCCGACCTGCGTCGCGCGCTCAACCACGTCTTCGCTGTACATCTCGGCGAGTTCGTCGTGCTGGTCGGGACGGTTGTTGTACACGTCCTTGAACAGCTTGACGGGCGTCATCATGGCTTGGTAGGTCGCCTCGTCCCACATGCGGTCGCTCTGGATGTCGACCTCGACGCCGTCGATACGGACTGTGGTGGCGCGTGTCATCGCTATCGCGCCCCTGCCTGCTTCCTTCGCCTCCTCGAACTCCTCCATGCTGTCGACGATGTCGTCCATGCTCGGGACGTACGAGGTGAGGTTGACGAGTTCACCGTGTAGCTCGTCCTCGTCGAGCGTCTGTTCGTCGTTTCCGACCGTCAGGACGTAGCCGTCGCCCGTCTCTTCGAGGCTGATACGGTCGCCGCTGTAGACCTGAACGCCGTCGTCGTCGGTGAGTTCGACCTCACGTCCGTCGGCGTCTACCGTCCAGTAGCCTTCCTCGGGCGGCAGCGGCGTCTTGTTTGCGACCTCGACCTGACCGGGCGTGAGCGACCAGATTCCGAGCATACCCATCGCGGCGTTCTCGGTGATACGCTGTCTGTATCCGTCTACGTCACGTATGTCGTCGAAAGGTCCGTCGACGGCGATAAGCCCTGCGGCACTCGCGCCGCGCGACGTGTTGTGGCGGAGTTCCTTCCATTCGGGGAGCGCGCCAGTCGGCGTAATCGCGCGCATGTCCTTGGTGTAGTCGACCTCGCCGTCAACTAAGAGGAACAGCCTTTCGAGGTTGTTGGTTGGCTTGCCCATCTCGTCGCGGAGTTCGCCCATCGCTAACTCCGCCTGTCCGCTCTCGATGATGACCGACATGTTGAGCGAACCTTCTTCGAGACCGTACTCGTTCTCGACTATCGTGAAGAACTCGTCTGCCTTCTTCCAGTCGTCTATGTCGCCGACCTCGGGGATGACGAAGCCGTCGATGTTGTCTATAGCACCCTTTTCGGGGTCGGCGATTTCGAGCATGTGCTGGAGACCCTTGTAACGCGCTTCGGGGTCGTTGCGGTGCCAGACGACGCGTGGGTGTATCTCGCCGGGGAACTCTTCGCCGCCCTCCGCCACGACCTCAGCGATGTTCTTCGCGCCCTCGTCGCGCATGTTCGGCGCGGTCGCGTCCTCGTTGTCAGGCACCCAGACGTCGGGAGCCTGCATCCCGCGTAGCTGTATCGCCTTTCTCAGTTTCTTCGCAGAGTCTTCCTCTCCCTGTTCTGCCGTCGGTGTCGTGAAGAACGTACGGACGAACTCGCGTCCGTGTATGCGTGGTTCCGGCATGGTAGAGAAACAGTTATCGGACAGCGAATTTAGTACTTTTGATTAGTGCCTCGTTAGAGGGATTTCTCCGCATTCAAGGAAACAGAAGGAGGTATCAGTCACGGAAGAGTCAGACAACCGGCGCATCAGACAACCGGCGCATCAGACGGGAACTTTATTTACCGTCGGTTTCTAAAGCACACTACTCAAACAGATGTCGAGGACAAGGGTCGTTCTGCGGTTCGTGCAAGCCGTCATCGTTCTCACGCCCATAGTATTGACTTACGTCCGCGACAGACGCAGATTTCTGCTGTTCGGCGGGAGACGCGACCTGAGCTACGAACAGCGCAAGGAGCGCGCGGAACGTCTCGCGTCCGCGTTCGAACGTCTCGGCACTACGTACATCAAGCTGGCGCAGTTCATGACGACGCGTCCCGACCTGGTGCCGCCTATCTACATACGCGCCATGGAACGTCTGCAGGACGAGGTGCCGCCCGAGGACTTCGCGAAGGTCAAGAAGCAGTTGGAGGAGGACCTAGGACCGATAGACGAGGTCTTCGACTACTTCAACGAGGAGGCTGTCTCGGGTGCCTCGATAGCGCAGGTGCATTTCGCTTCGGTCGACGGTGAGGACGTTGCCGTCAAGGTTCGACGTCCGGGACTCGAAAAGACGGTTGAGGCGGACCTCGTCGTCATGGGGTTCTTCGCGCCTATCGGAAGGTGGCTCCTTCTACGTATGGGGCAGGAGTCGCACGCCGAGTCGGCGAAAGGTATCACGGACGAACTCAAGCGGACGGTACGTGAAGAGATGGACTTCACGCGCGAGGCGGGGATAATGACCGAGATACGTCTCAACATGGAGCGCGAAGGTCTCGACGACCGTATAATAATCCCGTATGTCTACGAGGACTACTCGACGGAGCGCGTCATAACGATGAGCTACGAGGAGGGTATCGCCGTGAAGCACGACGAAAAGCTCAGGCGCGAGGGGCACGACCCTGTCGAAATCGTGGACGCAATCGCGGAGGCGTACCTGTACATGGCGTTCAGGCACGACGTCTTCCACGCCGACCCACACCAAGGCAACCTTGCTGTCGCACCCGACGGACGCGTCATAATATACGACTACGGAATCGCGCAAAGACCGCCGCAGGAGCTACAGGACAAATGGCGCAGGATGTTCATGGGCATCGGCATGCACGACCCTGAGATGGTCGTCGACGCGTTACAGGACATGGGTGCGGTAGACGAGGACGTTGACCGCGAGACCCTCTTAGAAGTCTCGCGTGTCATGATAATGGACATCTCGGGGGCGGGTCTCGACGACGCCGACATCGAACGTATCGAACAGAAGGTCGACGAGACGCTCTACGACTACCCGATGAAGTTCCCGCAGGAGATTATACTGGGAATGCGCGCCACCTTCGGCGTCGAAGGGCTGTGTGCGGACATGGCACCCGACTACGACTTCAGCAAGAAGCTCTACGACTTCTTCGTTGAGGAGATGGACGAGAACGACGTTCCGGCGATAGCCGAGATGGGCGACGGAATCGAGTACCGCGTCCTCGACAGACTCGACCGTTTCTTGGGTGGGCTACCCTTGGCACTTCCCGTGCACGTGCCTTACGTCAGCACCTACGTCGACAGCCAGCGTCCCGTGACCGCTTTCGTGCTCAGGAACGGCAAGCATCTCGGCGTCAACCTCATGGAACAGCCCGTCGGGATGCGTAACGGACACACGGACGAGGACAGGGTAAGCGTCTCTGTCAGCACGGGCGACGTGAAGGAACACGTCGAACGTGAGATGAAGAAGTCGAGCAAACGCACCTACCTGTCGGTCTTGGGCGGCACTCTCGTCCTGAGTGCGGCGGTTCTGCACACGGGTGGTTCGGAGCTCGCACCCTACTCCTTCGGCGCGGGCATGCTTGCCTTCCTGCTCGCGTGGAGGTCGTTCAAGGACCGCGACAAGGGCGTCATGGGTCCGAAGTACGTCGCAACACGCCACCGTATGGAGCAGTGGGACGACGAGGAGGACGGCGAGGCTGGCAACGGCGAGATGGACGGCTTCGACGACGGATTCGAGGGCTTCGACAAGGAAGACGCGAAGGAAGCGCGTGTGAGGTAGCCGGCTGGGTGGGGTCTCTAAGTAGACGTTGTTAGCCGGCTGGGCGATAAAGGTTTATAGATGGGGTACTAACTTAGTAGGCGTATGAGGATACTAAAGATACTCGGCATAGTGGCGATAGTGGCTATAATAGCCGTAGTTCTCCAGAAATGGAGAAACAACGACGAGTTCGAAGAGATAGAGATAGAGTAAGAAACGGGGAGTGGCGAGGTCGGAGACGAGAGTGGACGGGGCATAGCTACGCACGGGGACAGGGGGAGAGCAGGAGTAGGGCAGAAGCGGAGGCGACAGAGAGTCGGCAGCGTACGCGTTACAGACGCGTGCTCTCTCGTGCTGCATATAGACGCGTATAGCTGCCGCTGTAATATACGGCTATACCGCACAGAACAGCTACGGCTAAACTACGGCTGTATCCTATATCTCTCTAAAAAAACGTAGCCGTATGGACTACGTATTTAGTGGTCGTCGCCAGCGAAGCCTTCGGACTCCTCGATGCGCTCCTTCGCGGCGGGGTCGAACTCCGTCTCTATCTCTTGGTAGCGGTCCGTGTACGAAAGTTCGTGGTGGCTCTCGGTCGGATGTCCGATGTAGTCCTGTTCAAGTTCCCACTGCGCTTCCTCTGCGTTCTCGGCGAGGTTCTTGAAGTCCTCGTAGACCTTGTGCGCGCCGGCGTGGAGACCGAACAGCGTGATGAAGATGTACTTGTAGCCAAGGTCGCCGAGTTCCTGGAACGTGAGAGCGTCCTCTTCCTCGCTCCACTTGAACGAAGACGAGTAGTTGAACGCAAGCTTGAGGTCGGGGTGCGTCTCGTGTATCGTCTCGGCGTACTTGACGGCGTCCTCGCGCGACGGGTCGGGCATCTCGGGCCAGACTATGTCGGCTCCGCAGTCGGCGTAGAGGCGTCCGCGTTCGAGGTGTTCCTCCCAGTCACCGTTCGCGCTACCGTACGCGTCGGTGCGTGCGATTATGATGGTGTCCTCGTCCTGCTTGGCGTCGACAGCCGCGCTGTACCTGCCTTCGGCTGTGTCACGGTCGACAATCTGCTTGCCCGCGATATGTCCGCACCTCTTGGGAGTGACCTGGTCCTCGATATGGACAGCGGCGACGCCGACCTTCTCGTACTCACGGACGGCACGGCGGACGTTGTGGATTCCGCCGTATCCCGTGTCACAGTCCGCGATGACGGGTAGGTCGGTGGCTTCGACGATACGCTTCGCGTTCTCGACCATCTCACGCATGTCGACGATTTCGAGGTCGGAGAATCCGAACTGTCCGAGAACGGTCGAGTATCCCGACATGTACGCGGCGTCGTGACCCGTCATCTCTGCGAGACGGGCGTCGAGCGCGTGGTACAGACCGGGTGCGAAGACGTAGTCCTGCTCGTTGAGCTTCTCGCGGAGTTCGCGCGCCTTGTAGTTGTCTATGTCCCTGTACGTGTAGTCGTGTTCGTCTCTTCTCTCTCCTTGTGGCATAGGTTCATCTGACAGTTTGGCAAAAAGCTGTTTAAGCTAATCGGTTTCGACGCGTCATCCGCGTAGACCGCCGTCGACACCGATTATCTGTCCCGTCATGTATCCCGACTCACGCGACGCAAGGAAACGGACGATACCCGTCATGTCGTCGACCTCGGCGAAACGTCCGAGAGGTATCCTGCCACGTATCTTGTCCTGTACCTCCTCGTCGACCTTTCGGAGCATGTCGGTGCGTGTGAATCCCATGGCTACGCAGTTCGCAGTTGAGTTCGACGCCGCGAGTTCGAGTGCGAGCGTCCGTGTGAAGCCGAACATGCCGCTCTTGGTGGTCGCGTAGTTCGCCTGTCCGTAGTTGCCGCGCTGTCCGACGACGCTCGATATGTTGATGAGTCTGCCGTTGGTCGAGACCGAGATATCGTTGAAGAACGCCTTCGTGGCGTTGAACATTCCGCCTAGGTTGGTCTCTATGACGCGGTCCCAGTCGTCACGTGTCATGTTGACGAACTTCTTGTCCACCGTTATACCTGCGTTGTTGACGATAACGTCCGTGCCACCGTGTTCTTCGCGCACCTCGTCACGCATCTGTACCATGTCTTCGAGACTCCTGACGTCGCCCTGCACAGCCATAGCCTGCCCTTTCGAGGCGTTTATCTCGTCGACGACCTCTTGCGCCTCCTCCTCGCTCTCGTTGTAGTTGACGACTACGCTTGCACCGTGCCGTCCGAGGTCGAGCGCGATACCGCGTCCGATACCGCGTGACGCCCCCGTTACGACGCATACCTGTCTTTCGACCATGGTCTAAATTTCCTTGCGCACGCAAAACTTGTCCGGTTCCCGAAAACCGCTTATGCCTGCGCCTTCATCTCCGACCATGGAAGACGAGAAGGAGAAACGTGTGGACGCCGAAGACGTGAGACACGTCGCCGAACTCGCGCGCGTGAGCGTAACCGACGACGAGGCGGAGGGATTCGTCGAGGGCTTCAACGACGTTCTCGGCTACTTCGAGACGCTCGACGACGTGCCCGGCGACGTGGAGGCAGAGGACGACTTCGACAACGTGATGCGTGCCGACGAACCGCGACCGTCGCTTCCGCAGGAGGACGCGCTGGCGAACGCTGAGGAGACAGAGGACGGATACTTCAAAGGACCGAGCGTATCATGAGCACGACAGAAGACAGCTTCAACGCTTTCGTGACGCGGTGTGACGTTGACAGCGGTGAAGGCGCGCTTGACGACCTGACCGTGGGCGTCAAGGACAACATATCGACTGAGGGCGTAGAGACGACCTGCGGCTCAAAGGTTCTGGAGGGATACGTACCGCCGTACGACGCCACCGCCGTAGAGAGGCTGAAGGACGCGGGCGCGCACATCGTCGGCAAGACCAACATGGACGAGTTCGGAATGGGTACGACGACCGAGACGAGCGCGTTCGGCGTGACGCGTAACCCGACGAACGAGGAGTATGTCCCCGGGGGTTCGTCGGGAGGTAGTGCCGCGGCGGTCGCGGCGGGCGACGTAGACGCCGCGCTCGGCACCGACACGGGCGGTTCGGTGCGTTGTCCCGCGGCTTTCTGCGGCGTCGTCGGTCTGAAGCCGACGTACGGTCTCGTCTCGCGTTACGGTCTTATCGCCTACGCCAACTCTCTCGAAACTATAGGTCCGATGGCGCGTGACGTGGAAACGACGGCGCGCGTCCTTGACGTTATCGCGGGCGCGGACGAGCGCGACGGTACCTGCGGCGCGGAGGCGGAAGACTACGTCGCCGCCGTCGAAGACACCGAAGGCGCGCTCGAAGACGCGACGGTAGCCGTGCCCGATGAACTCGTCGGCGATGGTGTCGAAGACGGTGTGCGCGAACGTTTCGACGACGCGCTCGAAACCCTCCGTGCGGAGGGCGCGGAGGTACGTGAGGTCTCGATGCCAAGCCTCGAAAAGGCGTTGGCTGCGTACTACGTCATAGCGATGGGCGAAGCCTCCTCCAACCTCGCGCGTTTCGACGGCGTACGCTACGGACCCGGTGGCGAAGGCGACAACTGGAACGAGGAGTTCGCGGACGCCCGCGCCCGTTTCGGCGACGAGGTAAAGAGACGGATTATGCTCGGCACGTACGCTCTCAGCGAAGGATACTACGGCGAGTACTACGACAAAGCGCAGAACGCACGCGCGCTCGTGCGGCAGGACTTCGACGACGTTCTTGACGAAGCCGATGTCGTCGCATCGCCCACTATGCCGCTCACGCCTTTCCGTATCGGCGAGGCACTCGACGACCCGTTACAGATGTACCTTGCCGACGCAAACACGACGCCCGTCAACTTAGCAGGCGTGCCGTCGATAAGCGTCCCGTGCGGACGTGCGGGCGAAGACGACCTTCCCGTCGGTCTGCAGTTGACGGCAGGACGTTTCGAGGAAGCGAAGCTTCTGAGCGTGGCGCGCGATTTCGAGGCGGCGCGCTGAGATGAAGAAGGGCGTCCGCGCAGTCGGCGTCGCCGAATCCTACCGGGGCGAAGGAGGCGACTCTTACGTCGCGGGTGCGGTCGTCCGTGCCGACGGTATCGTCGAGGGCTTCCGTTTTACGACCATAGCCGTGGGCGGCACCGACGCGACCGACGGCGTCGTCGAACTGTACGACGCCTTCGACCGCGACGACATGCGTTTCGTCCTCGTCTCGGGCGTCGCACCCGCTTGGTACAACATCGTCGACCTGCGTGCTGTCCACGAAGAAGTCGATGTTCCGGTTATCTCTGTCACGTACGAGGAGGGTGACGAAGACGGACTCAGAACCGCGCTCGAAGACGAGTTCGACGGCGACGCGCTAGACGAAAGGCTCGCTCTGTACGACTCGCTCCCACAGCGGCGACGCATCGCCGTGGGCGACGACAGAGCGGTTTACGTCCGTTCCGTCGGGGTTTCCGACGACCGCGCCGACGGATGGATACGCGGCTTCACGCGGTCGGACGAGGGGAGCGCGCGTCCCGAACCCGTCCGTGTCGCACGTCTCGCGGCGCGGGGACTCCTTGACTTCGTCGACGACCGTTAGCTCCGAGAACTGTCCCATCCGAAACCGCGTGGCTGTGACGGTGGCGAGAGGGGACTCGTCGGCAAGCCGTCGCTCGGTTCGGGGCGGTTGTACTCGCGCGGAGCAACGTCGTTAGGCGTGTCGGGATAGAAGACGGAAGCGAGAGCCTGTATCTGTCCGCGACCGACCGAAAGTTCGAACTGCCCGCCGCCGTACATCTGTATGTCGTTTTCGTAGCAGTAGTCGACGCAGTCGAACACCGACCGCACGGAGCCGAAACGCGACGGCTTGATGTTGAGCCAGTCAGGCTGCCACGGCAGTTCTTCGACCGTCTCGACGCTCCTTATCGGGTAGTCCCACGAGACGCGACTTTCGTGTCCTTCGAGAACCTGACGTGTCTCGTCGTTGAGTTCGGGGTCCTCGACGACCGCCTCCGGGAAGTCCTCGACGACGCGCTCGTACAGTTCGGGGTCGGCGGGCTGGTCGACCTCGGTGCCGTGGTACTGTCCCTTGAGGTCGAGGACGCGGACAGCATCCGTCTCGGCGAGTCTCTCAACCGTCTCGTCGGTCCAGTCGGAGGTCGGGTCTAGCTTGAACTCCAGTTCGGGGTTACGTTCGAGCCATTCGACGACGCGTTCGCCCGTTGGCGGCTCCTCCAAACGTGTGCTGACGACGAAACGGACGGGTTCGTACGTGCGGTCGAGACGCTCCGCTAAGTTCGTCTCCGCCTGCTTTAGCGCGAGGTCTAACGCCGCGCTCTCGAACGCCCAACGCCTGTAGTTCCTGAAGATGGGCTGTCCGGGTTCTTCGCCGCCAAAAAGGTCTGTTTCGGCGAGGCGTCCGGAGAAGCCGTCAAGCGTAAAGTCGCCCGTCACGGGGAACGTCTCAGACGAGTCGCGGAGGTCGTAATGTGCCTCGTTCTCGTAAGTCACGTCCTCGCCGCGTCCCGTCTCGCCGCCGCCGTGTAGCGAGACGACGGTCGTCGTCCTCGTGAATCCGCTCGACGTTTCGCTCTCG
>JAQZDD010000303.1 GCA_028751055.1 Euryarchaeota archaeon Ods04
GAACACGTAGACATAGAGATGACGCTCACGAGCATGGGCTGTCCCACAGCCGACGCCATAATGCGCGAAGTTAAGCTGTCGGCGGAACAGGTCGACGGAATCGAGGAGGCGGACGTCGAACTCGTCTGGCAGCCGCCGTGGTCACCCGAGAAGGTTTCGGACGACGGTAGGGCACAACTGAGTGCGATGGGCATAAACATCTAATCTGAGGGAGAAGAAGTGTTCGACGACATAGACCTCGAAGAAGAACTGATAGTCGCTGTGGCGTACGACGGTCTGATACAGCTAGAAGACGTGGGCGGCGCGCTCGAAAGCCTGCGGCTACACGCAGACGACCTCGGCGTTGTCGGCAACGTCAAGCAGTACGTCGTAAACGACATGGCGCACAAGCACGACGTGCCGATAGACTTCTACGCCACACCGCCGGGGAAGAAGAACGGCTTGATACGCGGTAGGAACAACGTCCTTGACGCCAACCCTCGCCATATCTTCCTTGGCACGGGTAGACGTGACGAGGTTCTCGCGGAGAAGATGGACTGGGAGTACATCGACTTCCACGACTTCGCCGAAGAACAGGGCTGGAAGTGAGGTAAGATGACCGCAGGCGCGCCGAAGCACGTACGCGGTCTCTGCGACATAGCCGACTGCGAAGAGGTGGCGAGCCGCGCCTACCGCGACGACGACGCGGGGCTTTACGTCGAGGTCTGTGTCGAACACGCGTCTTCGCTCGGTGGCTTCGACTCCGACTACGAACGTGTCGAGCATGACAGTCCTCACAGGAAGCCGGAACGTACCGAGACGCATTCGTGCGGAGGCGACCTTCACGTCTACTCAGTCGACGGAGCGGACGACGAGGACGGAGCGGAGACGGACACGGTGCACCGCGTCTGCACCGACTGCGGATACGCCGTCCTGATACGCGACACGGGCGAGAAGAGCATGACCGTAAAGACGGCGTCGCCCGATGACTCGGAGTAACCCTTTACTGAGTCCTATCTCAACAGACCGCCGAGCAGACCACCTTTTCGTTCGTCCTCGTCCAAGTCGGTACGGACAACCTCCCATCCGTGTATATCGAACTCCACGTCTATCTTACGCGAACTCGTCCCTGTCTCAGGGAACACCCTCTCGAACTCACAGTCTATCTCCGTGAGTCCCTTCTCGGTGTCCATCCGCGCCAGCAAGGGTTCTCCGTCGTCCTTCATCTCCTCGCGTTCTGTCAGATGTCCGTTGCCGTAACGCAGTACGGCGTCGTTCGAGACTGAGTAGCCGTCCGCACTCTCGCGCTCAAAGTACCTCGAAACGTCCTTCTCTGTCCTTGCGTATCCGACACGTCTTCCCGCGGGAACCTCGGCTTTCGTCAGTCCGTCGTCGCCCGTCGCTAAGAAGACGCGTTCCTCGACACGGACGGGTTCCTTCTCGTAGACGAGCACGTTGTTGTCGTCCCTTCCGAGGTACTCCATGTACGTCCGGAACATACGTACCGACTCCTCGTCCGAAGGTCGTTTCTCGATAGTGCCGCCCCTGCCCGAAAGCGTCTTGACCGCTTCACTGCCTCGTGCCTCGCTGCTCTCGCCTTCGTACCGCGCGTAGGCGTAGACAGGAAGTCCTTCGAGGTAGACGACTACTCCGTCGCCATCCTCCGAGCGCAGCACGAGACTTCCCGTGAAACCTTTGTGACAAGCCTCGGAGTTGGCGACCTCGAACTCCGACGTGTATGAACGTACCTCCTCCGAGGAAGGATACTGCATCTTCATTGTGTCCCCTATCCCGCTAACTAAGAACTAAGGTTACTTCAATATTTGCTATGGTTTCGTCCGTACATTCCTCGGTAGACGTGAGTAACAGGTGGTTATAGCACGCGTGTCTGGTGGTAGGCGGAGCCTAAATATTCAGGTTGCCTGTGTAAACTGTTAGAAACGAAGGGCAAATTGTTATATGTAATGCCTACATTAACGAATGGTATGCAGGGCTTAACGAGGCGAGAACTGCTAAAGAACGCTGGTACAGCGGGTGCTGTAGGTGCCACAGGAGCCGCGTCGCTTCTGTCCGGATGTGTCGAAGATGTTGTTGGCGGCGGCGGTCTGAAGATAGGCGTCCTCAAGCCCTTCTCAGGCGCGGCGTCACACTGGGGAAAGGTCTCGACATGGGGCTTTCTCGCGGGACTCGCGGGTTACTACGACGAGGACCCTATCTTCGTCGACGAGAACGACATGTGGGGCGGTGAGCGTGTCCAGTTCGAGGTCGAAGACAGGTCTTACGAGATTATTATACGCAACTCTCAGTTCGACCCGTCGTCGGCGGAGAGTGCCGCTACGTCGCTCGTTCTTGACGAGGATGTC
>JAQZDD010000372.1 GCA_028751055.1 Euryarchaeota archaeon Ods04
GGCGGGGTCTATGTCGATATGCACGACCTTTGCGTGGGGCGCGAAAGACTCTATCTTGCCCGTCGCACGGTCGTCGAAACGGACACCGACGCCGATGAGAAGGTCACACTCGGTGACTGCTCGGTTGGCGTATCCGGTGCCATGCATGCCGAGCATCCCGAGCGAAAGGTCGTCGTCCTCGGGGAACGCGCCGAGACCCTGAAGACTAGTCGTCACCGGGATGTCGTTCTCACGCGCAAGCGTCCTGAGTTCGTCGGCTCCGTCCGCCATTACGACGCCGCCACCGGCGAATATGAGCGGCTTGTCCGCCTCTTCGATGGCTTCGGCAGCCTTCTTTATCTGTCCCGGATGCCCCTCGTAGTTAGGGCTGTATCCTTCGACGTTGAGTTCACTCCTCACGGCGTCCGTCTCGTTCTTCGAAACGTCCTTCGGAACGTCGATGACGACAGGACCCGGTCTGCCCGTGTTGGAGACGTAGAACGCCTCCTGTACGGTGTCGGGCACGTCGTCCTCGTCCTTGATGAGGTAGTTGTGTTTTGTGATAGGCATCGACGCACCGCGCATGTCGGTCTCCTGAAACGCGTCGTTACCTATCATGTCGGTCGGAACCTGACCTGTGATTCCGATGATGGAGCGCGAGTCCATGTCGGCGTCGGCGAGACCTGTGAGCAGGTTCGTCGCTCCCGGTCCCGATGTCGCTAAACATACGCCGGGGCGTCCCGTGACCGAATGATAGGCTTCGGCGGCATGCGCCGCGCCCTGTTCGTGCCCCATCATGACGTGGTGTATGTCTTCGTCGTCGTAGAGGACATCGTAGACGGGCATTATCGCGCCGCCCGTGATGCCGAACATCGTGTCGACACCCTCCTGTTTCAGCCCTTCGACGAGTGCTTCTGCACCCCTACGTGTCATCGCCTCCTGCTTCTCTTCCTGTTCGTCCTGTTGTGTCTTACTCATGCTATGATCTAAGGTTCAGCACCTCTCTGCCTCTTAATCTCGCCGCGTGCTTCCTTTCTGACGAGATGATTGACGGCGTCGACGAGTGCCTCGACGCTCGCAACTGTTATGTCCTCGCTTGAGGAGTTTGCGTTCGCCTCGAAGCCGTTCCGTTCCACGCCGACGTAGACGTTTGCGACGGCGTCGCTTCCGCCGCTTATGGCGTCGATATGGAAGTCGGTTATCTCGACGTCGTAGTCGCCGCCCATTATCGAAGAGACTGCGGACATAGCGGCGTCGACCGGACCGACACCGACCGCGGCGTCGACCTGTTCGTTGCCTTCTACCTCGGCGCGTACGCTCGCCATCGGTGTGCGGTCGTTGCCCGTCGAGACGTTGACCTCCTTGAGGTCGACGGTCTTCTCGGCTTCGGGAACGGCGGACATGACGCTCTCGGCGACCGCGAACACGTCGGCGTCGGAGACACGTTTGCCCTTGCCGCCCATGCTCTTGATACGTTTCGTGATTTCGCGCACCTCGTCGTCGTCGGGTTCGTAGCCCGACTCTTCGAGCGTCTCTCGTACGCTGTGCGTTCCGGTGTGCTTGCCCATGACGAGTCTGCGTTTGTGTCCGACCATCTCGGGCGTCATGATACCGGGTTCGAACGTCGACGAGTCTTCGATGACTCCCGCGGCGTGAATCCCGCTCTCGTGCGAGAACGCGTTGCTCCCCACGATGGGCTTGTTGCCCGGAAGCGGTATGCCGCTGAGACGCTCGAC
>JAQZDD010000041.1 GCA_028751055.1 Euryarchaeota archaeon Ods04
GAGACTGTCGAGGAGTACGCCAAGGAGCTTTCGAGGTATCTGGACGGTCTCGACACCGCTGACTCGCGTGTCGAGGAGGCACGTGACCTCGCTAAACGGACGCAGGCAACCGACGGCGACGAAGACGACGCCGTCGAAGGGCTACGTCTTCTACGCGACGTTTACGACGACCTGACGGTCTGAGACTCGGCTCAGACCACGTCGACCGCGCCGAAGATGAAGCCGACCGACGGGACTGCCAGCGGTTACTGCTCCTCGGGTTCGAAGGTTACGTCGGCAAGCACCGGTACCTGACAGTTGACGACGAAGGTGTCAGGGCTTGGCGGCGTCCCTGCGTGCTCTATGAGTTCGCCGTCGTCGACCGCTTCGTTGATCTCTTGCTCGGAGCGTAGCACGCGTGCTTCGTCCTCGTCTTCCCACTCGTAGGTCCAGTGGGTCCAGTACGGACTCCACTCGACAGCACCGGCTGGGAAGTCGAACACCGAAGGCTGGAACCCCATCGGTCCGGGACCTTCGAAGCCGTTGGCAAAAACCAACGTCTTTGCGGTAGCACCAGCCTCAGTCGAGCCCTCAAGACCCGGCGAGTGCGGCACCGACATGTTTTCCGCTGCAGGCTCGAAGTCTGCGTCGGTGACTATGTACCGTGTATTTGGGAAGCAGTTATGTAGCTTGAACCTGACCTCCATCTCTTCTGTGTCCGGCTCCTCAAGCAGCTGACCGGGTCCAAGGTACTCTGAACGGTCGTCGGCGTCGACATCCAGATGACCTTCGGACCACTGGACAGTCGCAAGGTTGTAGACGGCATCGGTTTCCTCAACGGTAATCTCTCCGTCGTCGGCGGCTTCCTCGACCTCCTCGACCGAGGACAGCACACGTGCCTCGTCCTCGTTCTCCCAGACGACCTCGTAAAGCCGGTTCGCTGGTGTGTAGTCGTCCCGACCGGGTTCGGTAGCCATGACATCCGGCTGGTCTTCGGCACCGTTTTCGAAGCGGTAGACGCGGGAAGTTAGGTCCTCATCGATCAGCTCAGATAGCTTCGGTACGTGCACAAGCCCCTCGTCGCTGGCGCGGTCGCTATCAGAGACATCGGTCTGAATGTAGTACACGTCCTCGCCGTCTACCATGGCATGGTGCATTCGGAACGTCACGAAACCGAAGTCTCCATCGAAATCGTCTGTTTCCTCACTGAGTTCGAAGTCAACGACGTCGTCGACCAGCACCGTGCTCTCAGGGACGTCAGCCTCTTCTTCAGGTTCGTCGTCTTCTTCTGGGGTCGTGTCGGGTTCTGGCTCTTCGTCCTCGATACATCCTGCGACTCCTACGGCTCCACCTACGCCCAGTATCTTGACTACTTTTCTCCTGTCTACGTCTTTGTCCCACATGTACAGGAGTAGCCTACCCGTAGACATGATGGTGCTGTGCCCGTGGACGAAGCCGTCTGGTACGCGAAAGATATATATATACTTACTTCTGTCGGAGCCGTGCCGCTTCGACGGTGTTTTCGAGAAGAGACGCGACGGTCATCGGTCCGACGCCACCGGGTACGGGTGTTATCGCAGCAGCCTTCTCGCTCACCTCGTCGTACGCTACATCGCCCACGAGTTCACCGTCGACACGGTTTATGCCCACGTCGACGACGATAACACCCTCCGAAACCATGTCGGCGGTCACGAACTCGGGTACCCCAACAGCAGCGACGACTATGTCGGCTTTGCGTGTGTGCTCCTCTAAGTTCTCTGTGCGTGAATGGCAGACCGTCGGCGTCGCGTTCACGTCGCGCGAGAGTAGGAGGACGGCGAGCGGCTTTCCGACGATGTCGGAGCGTCCTACGATTACGACGTTCTGTCCTTCCAAGTCGACGCCGTGCTCGCGGAGCATACGTACGACGCCTTTGGGAGTGGCAGGCACGAAACGCGGACGCCCCTCCAGAAGCAGTCCCTTGTTGAACGGATGGAATCCGTCAACATCCTTCTCAGGCGTGACTGCCTCTATGGCGCGCTCCTCGTCTACGTGGTCGGGAAGCGGAAGCTGTACGAGTATGCCGTCCACCGTTTCGTCGTCGTTGAGTTCTTCGACGGTCGAGAGTAGTTCGTCCTCGGACGCATCGGGGTCTATGTGCACAGTCTCGGAGTCGATACCGACCTCATCCGCCGCCTGACGTTTCATACGTACGTACGTCTCGCTCGCGGGGTCGTCGGACATGAGCACAGCGACGAGCTTCGGCGTACGGTCCATACGCTCGACCTCCTCGGCTACTTCGTCGCGGACGCGTGACGAGATTTCGTCGCCGTCGATTACTTTCTCCATCTTGGTTGAGACTCGAATCCGTGCAGGTTGAAGCTAACGGTAACTAACGGTGACGGATGCGTCCAGCCCGTCCCTGCCCGTCGTGTACCAAACGTTTTATTCGAGATGGCTGTGTTGTAACTCCGGTAGAGATGTCTTCCGCCTTGGTCGTCTTCAACATCGCAACATTTCCGGGGCTCGTTCTGAACAGAGCCGTACAGGAGTACTACGTCAGGGAGTTCAGTATCCCCGAGAGAAGTCCGGATGTCGAGAGAATAACCGAGAGACTCGACGAAGAAAAGGAGAAGAAGGGCAGAGAGTCGGCTTTCGGCGAGGACACCGAGGACACAGTCCGCAGGATGAGCCGTGAGGGTACAGCGTACATAGACTACTACGAAGTCAAGGAGTTCGACGACTGTTTCAGAGCCACGGCGGTGCCTTTCTTCGTCTCGTCGGGAGTCGGATTCTTCTTCATGCTCCTGTCAGCCCTCTTCTTCGGGGGTAGTACGCTGTTATGGCTTCTTTCGTTCTGGCTCGGTGCGGCTTTCGCGGTGCACAGCTTCCCCGACGAAGTCGCCGCAGACGCACTCTGGCAGAAGTCGGGTGAGACCGAAAGACGTCTCAGGTTCGTCGGCTACGGTGTCGCCGTCGTCTCGAAGCCGATGAACGCCACAGAGTCCTACTTGCTGGAGACTGTCTACGCCGTCTTTCTCTTCGTCGTCGCGCTGCTCCTGCTCGGTGTATTCTGAACCTGCCGGGACCTTATCGGACTCCTCCGAAGTCACATCACCTGCGTACCCGGCTCCGAGTCGCCGACGGTGGTGAGGAGGTCGGCGTCTTCACCGGCGGCGAGGAGCATCGCCTCGCTGTCGTAGCCGAAGATTGTCGCCGTTTCGAGGTTCGTCACGACTACGACACGCTCGCCGACGAGTTCGTCGGGCGCGTGTAGACCTTTGAGACCGGCGACGACCTGCCGCACCTCGTCGCCTATGTCGACGTTCAGTAGGAGGAGAGAGTCGGAGTCCTCTATCTCCTCGGCAGTTTCGACACGCGCGACACGTATGTCGAGTTCCTCGAAACGCTCGAACGGGATTTCGTCGGCTTCTGTTTCTTCCTCTTCCTCGGTTTCTCCGTCGTCTCCTATACGCTCCTGAAGACGCGTCTCCAGACGTTCGATGTCCTCGTCGTCAACCTGTTCGAAAAGATGTTCCGGCTCCTGCAGGTCGCCTTCGACGGGTTCGAGAGCATCGTCGAGCGTCGCTCCGTGTACGTCGCCCTCGTCAAGCGTCTCCCAGACCCGTTCCGCGGCGGACGGCATGACAGGCTCCAAGAGAAGCGACGACGCCTTTGCGACGGCGAGACAGTTGTACAGAACCTCGGCTGCACGCTCCTCGTCTTCGTCCATGAGGTTCCAAGGCTCGTTGCGCTGGACGTACTCGTTGCCGAAGCCTGCGAGAGCCATGCCCGCCTCCGCAACCTCCTTGACGTTGTAGTCGTCTATCGCACCCTCGAAACGGTCTACGGCGGATTCGATTTCGCCGCGTACCT
The DNA here is from genome assembly GCA_028751055.1 of Euryarchaeota archaeon Ods04. GTDB lineage: Archaea > Halobacteriota > Halobacteria > Halobacteriales > Halorutilaceae > Halorutilus. Next base: position 3,835 of record JAQZDD010000041.1, read on the forward strand.
CGTCTTCGAGTTCGCCGTCGGGTGTGCCTTCGAAGTTGTCGTGCGCCAGAAGTGCCGAACGGTAGACGAAGTTGCCGAAGGTGTCGACGAGTTCGTTGTTGACGCGCTCCTGGAACAGCGACCAAGAGAAGTTGAGGTCGTTCTCGAAGCCCGTGTAAGAGACGATGTAGTAACGTATGAAGTCCGCCGGAAACTCCTCGTCTAAGTAGTCCTCGTCTAGCCAGACGGCGCGTCCTTTCGAGGTGGAGAAGGCACGGTCGTTTATCTTGACGAGTCCCGAAGCCATGACGGCGTCAGGCGTCGAGTAGCCCGCGCCGTGTAGAACCGAGGGCCAGAAGACGCAGTGGTGCTGTATGATATCGCCGCCGATTACGTGTACGATTTCGGAGTCGTCGTTCCGCCAGTAACGCTCCCAAGCGTCGTCGGGAACGTCGTCGTCCTTTGCCGCCCACTCCTCTGTCGAGGAGATGTACTCTATCGGCGCGTCGACCCAGACGTACAAAACGAGGTCCTCATCATTTGGATAGGGCACGCCCCAGTCTAAGTCACGCGTTATGCACCAGTCCTGCAGACCCTCCTCTATCCACTGCTTGGGCTGGTTGCGTGCGTTCGACGTTCCTTCGAGGTCGTCGACGAACTCCGAGAGAAAGTCTCGGAACTCCGAGAGCGCGAAGAACTTGTGCGTCTGTTCGACGTACTCGGCGGGCGCGCCGCTGACCTTCGAGACAGGGTTCTCGATTTCGCCGGGTTCTAAGTGGCGTCCACATTCGTCGCATTCGTCGCCGCGCGCCTCTTCGTTGTCACAGTACGGGCACGTCCCTTCGACGTACCTGTCGGGGAGCGTGCGCTCCGTCTCGGGGTCGTAAGCGACCTTCATCTCGTCCTCGTAGACGTGCCCCGCGTCTTCGAGCGCGCGCACTATCTGCTGCGTCCTCCGGAAGTTCGACTCCTCGTGCGTGTGTCCGTAGTTGTCGAAATCGACATCGATACGCGGGAACGTGCGCTCGAAGTAGTCGTGGTACTCCATCGCCAACTCCTCGGGTTCGCGTCCCTGTTCCTCGGCGTTGACCACGATGGGCGTGCCGTGCATGTCGCTCCCGCAGACGAATGTCACTTCACGTCCCTGTTTCCGCAGAGCGCGCGTGTAGGCGTCCCCCGGTATGTACGTGCGGAGATGCCCTAAGTGCGCCTTCCCGTTCGCGTACGGCAGGGCGCACGTCACGAGCGTCGGCGTCTCCGAGTCGTCGGCGGCGTCGTTGTCCGTCATGTTGGGTTTTGGGAGGCGCACCGTAAAAAAGACGCCGAAGGTTCGACAGAGAAATACGCTTCCGCCGTCTACCTTACTTCGATGAAAGGCGCGGTCGTAGACGTAGACGGCACAGTACTACGCGGCGAGACGGCTATCGAAGGCGCGCTCGAAGGCATCGACGCCCTCCGCGACGCGGGCGTGCGCGTCGTCTTCTTCTCGAACAACCCGACGATGACGAGCGACGCGCTCGCGCGGCGTCTCAAACGTGCGGGCGTCTCGCTCGGCGACTCGACGGCGTTCACCTCGGCGTCGCTCACGGCGCGTTACATCGCCGAAAACTGCGCTTCACCGGCGCACGTCACAGGTGAGGAGGCGGTCGTCGAGGCTCTCGAAAACGTCGGCGTGGATATCACCGACGCGCCGCAGGAGGCGCGCACCTCGGTCGTCTCGGTCGACAGGCGTCTGCGTTACGACGACATACGCGACGGATACGTGGCGGCGACGAACGCAGAGCACTACGTCTGCACCGACCCTGACACCGTCGTGCCGGCGAGCGACGGCTACATACCCGGTTCGGGTGCCGTCGAAGCGGCGGTTTCGCGCGCCGCGGGACGCCAACCCGTCGTCGTCGGAAAGCCGTCGGAAGTCGCAGCCGAAACAGTCTTGGACGCGCTCGGAACGCCCGCCGACGAGACGGTCTTTGTCGGTGACAGGCTCGACACGGACATCGCGCTCGGGAGGAGCGTCGGCGCGAAAACCGCCGTCGCCCTGACCGGAGTAACGACGGGTGACGACTTACACGTCTCCGAAAACGACGGACACCGCCCCGACCACGTGCTCGATACGTTCGCCGACGTGCGCGACCTTCTCTAACGAAACCGTTATGTTTCATCTCGGGATTTGTTAAACCGAGATGACTGAATCAGTCCTGTGGTTCGACGAGGTGGACAAGGACGACGTCGAGTCCGTAGGCGGAAAGGGTGCGTCGCTAGGCGAGATGGCGAACAACGACTTCCCCGTGCCTCCGGGGTTCGTCGTCACGGCACAGGCATACCGCCGTCTCCTGCAGGACACAGGAGTCGAGGACGAACTCGAAGAGGCTCTCGACATCGACGTTGAGGACTCCGACGCGCTTACGGAGGCGCACGAACGCGCTGTCGAGATAATCAAGGGCGCGGGAATGCCCGACGACATGCGCCGTGAGATAGAGGGGGCGTACGAAGCCATGGGCGACGACGTCTTCGTGGCTGTACGTTCGTCGGCGACTGCGGAGGACCTGCCGGACGCCTCCTTCGCGGGACAGCAGGACACCTACCTCAACGTCCAAGGCGCGGACGACCTCATAGAGCGTGTCAAGGACTGCTGGGCGTCGCTCTTCACGAAACGCGCCATCTACTACCGCGTCGAGAAGGGCTTCTCGCACGAGAAGGTCAACATAGCCGTCGTCGTGCAGGAGATGGTCGACGCAGACAAGAGCGGCGTAGCCTTCAGTTCGGACCCCTCGACGGGCGAGAAACGCGTCACTGTCGAGGCGGCGTGGGGTCTCGGCGAGTCGGTCGTCGGCGGCGACGTTACACCCGACAACTACGTCTTCGACCGCGAGACACGCGAAATAGTCGACGCGAAGATAGCCTCGAAGAAGGTGATGCACGTCAAGGACGCCGCGACGGGAGAGACTGTCGAGAAGGAGGTGCCCGACGACCGCCGCGACGAACGTGTCCTTTCGGAGAAAGAAATCGTCGAGATAGCTGAGACAGCCGAACGTCTTGAAGAGCACTACGGAACGCCACAGGACATCGAGTGGGCGATACACGAGGGCGAGTTTTACGTCCTTCAGTCGCGTCCTATCACGACGATAGCCGAAGGGGAAGACGGGCAGGAAGAAGCCGACGAAGACGACGCGGGAGATGTACTTGTTGAGGGACTCGGAGCATCGCCCGGAAAGGATAGCGGTACCGTGCGTATCGTCCGCAAGTTAGACGAAATCGACCGTATCGAGGAGGGCGACGTTCTCGTGACCGGGCAGACGACGCCCGACATGGTACCCGCGATGAAACGTTCCGCCGCAATCGTGACGGACGAGGGCGGTCTTACGAGCCACGCCGCCATAGTCTCGCGCGAACTCGGAAAGACGGCTGTGGTGGGCACGGGCAACGCGACACAGGTACTCGAAGACGGCGACTTCGTGACCGTCGACGGCGGCAAGGGCAAGGTCACGAGAGGTAAGATGGACGAATCCAAGAAGGTGGAGGCACCCGAACCCGCGAACGGTGTGGCGAAGCCCGCAGCGCAGCCGCAGCCTGTGACGGCGACCGACGTCAAGGTCAACGTCTCGATACCCGACGCAGCCGAAACCGCAGCCGCGACGGGCGCGGACGGAGTCGGTCTCCTGCGTATGGAGCATATGGTTCTCGAACTCGGCAAGACGCCGGCGAGGTACGTCGGCGACCACGGCGAGCGCGCCTACATCGACAGACTCGTTGAGGGCATACAGAGCGTCGCGGAGGAGTTCTATCCGCGTCCCGTCCGCGTCCGGACGCTCGACGCGCCGACGGACGAGTTCAGGAACTTAGAAGGCGGCGAAGACGAACCCGTCGAGCACAACCCGATGATGGGCTACCGCGGCATACGCCGCGCGCTCGACGAACCCGACATCTTCGAACTCGAACTCCGCGCGTTCAGAA
>JAQZDD010000011.1 GCA_028751055.1 Euryarchaeota archaeon Ods04
GGAATCCCTGACGTGCCTTAGTTTAGTAAGAGTTATACCTTCCGTCGCGCTACGAGAGTATGCAAGCCCGGATGGTGTAGGGGCCCATCATACAACCCTGTCACGGTTGTGACGCGGGTTCAAATCCCGCTCCGGGCGAAGGACGAATTTTACGAGTGAGTGAGCACGGAAGGGTTTGAACCGAAGAACGTAGCGTTGGCAGACATTTTATTCGTGTTCTGTGCTCCAACATGCTCCGTACCATCATATGGCGAGTCCACCACCGATAAAATTTCACAAATACAGTAAATTGATTAGGCTATAGAGAACCGCCCTTGCCGATTCGAAAACATTAATGTGCTAACAGTACAACACTATGGTATGAGCAAGACCAACCAAGACTGGTGGCCCAACCAGCTTAATCTGGAGATACTCGACCAGAACGCGTGCGACCTCGACCCGATGGACGACGACTTCGACTACGCCGAGGAGTTCGAGAAGCTTGACCTCGACGAGGTGAAGCAGGATATCGAAGACGTGCTGACAACATCTCAGGACTGGTGGCCCGCCGACTACGGACACTACGGACCGCTCATGATACGGATGGCGTGGCACAGCGCGGGAACTTACCGTACCTCCGACGGACGCGGTGGCGCGACAGGCGGACGGCAGAGGTTCGCGCCCCTAAACAGCTGGCCCGACAACGCAAACCTCGACAAGGCGCGCCGTCTCCTCTGGCCCGTCAAACAGAAGTACGGACGTAGTCTTTCGTGGGCGGACCTTCTGGTGCTCTCAGGCAACGTCGCCATGGAGTCGATGGGCTTCGAGACGTTCGGCTTCGCGGGCGGACGCGAGGACGACTACGCGCCGGACGACGCTGTGGACTGGGGACCCGAAAACGAGATGGAGGCATCGGAACGTTTCGACGAAGAGGACGAACTCGACGACCCGCTCGGCGCGACCGTTATGGGTCTCATCTACGTCAACCCAGAAGGTCCCGACGGCGAACCCGACCCAGAGTGGTCGGCACGACGTATCCGGCAGTCTTTCGACAGAATGGCGATGAACGACGAGGAGACTGTCGCGCTCATCGCCGGAGGGCACACGTTCGGCAAGGTACACGGTGCTGACGACCCCGACGAGCACCTGGGACCCGAGCCCGAAGCCGCGCCGATAGAGCAGCAGGGACTAGGCTGGGAGAACGACTACGGCGAAGGCAAAGGTGCGGATACGATTACGAGCGGTATCGAAGGACCGTGGAACGCAACGCCGACTATCTGGGACATGAGCTACATCGAGAACCTGCTCGACTACCAGTGGTGGCCCGAGAAAGGACCCGGAGGAGCATGGCAGTGGACGACACAGAGCGGTGAACTCAACGACGCAGCACCGGGTGTTCAGAACCCATCGGAGAAGGAAGACGTGATGATGCTGACGACCGATGTCGCTCTCAAGAAAGACCCTGACTACAGGGAGATTCTCGAACATTTCCGAGAGAACCCCGACGAGTTCCAAGAGGCGTTCGCAAAGGCGTGGTACAAGCTCATACACCGCGACATGGGACCACCCGAGCGTTTCTTAGGTCCTGAAGTGCCCGACGAAACGATGATATGGCAAGACCCCACGCCCGATGTCGACCACGAACTCGTAGGCGACGACGAGGTCGCCGAACTCAAGCAGGCGTTGCTTGACTCCGACCTCTCCGTCTCTCAGCTTGCAAAGACGGCGTGGGCGTCCGCCTCAACCTACCGCGACAGCGACAAACGCGGCGGCGCGAACGGCGCGCGGATACGTCTTCGCCCGCAGCGCGACTGGGAGGTCAACGAACCCGAGGAGCTTGAGAAGGCTCTTAGGACGTACGAGGAGATACAGGAAGGCTTCAACTCGTCGCGCGACGACGACGTGCGCGTCTCCCTCGCAGACCTAATCGTCTTAGGCGGGCACGCGGCGGTCGAGAAAGCCGCGGCGGACGCAGGCTACGAAGTGACGGTGCCTTTCGAACCCGGACGTACCGACGCGACGCAGGAACAGACGGATGTCGAGTCTTTCGAGGCACTCAAGCCCAAGGCAGACGGCTTCCGCAACTACATCGGCGACGGATACGACCGAAAGCCCGAGGAACTGCTGGTCGACAAGGCTGACCTACTCAACCTAACGCCCGACGAGATGACCGTCCTTGTCGGCGGCATGCGGATGCTCGGCGCGAACTACGACGGTACCGACCTTGGCGTCTTCACCGATGAGCCGGGAACTCTGACAAACGACTTCTTCGTCAACCTCCTCTCGATGGAGTACGAATGGGAGCAGTCCGACGAATCCAACGGCATATACGAGATACGTGACCGTGAGACAGGTGAGGTCAAGTGGGAGGGTACACGTTTCGACCTCATATTCGGCTCGAACTCGCGTCTGAGAGCCTTCGCCGAAATCTACGCTTCCGAAGGCGGCGAGGAGAAGTTCGTGAACGACTTCGTGGAGACGTGGAGCAAGGTCATGAAGCTTGACCGGTTCGACCTCGACTGAGCTAACTGCTTTAGCTGAGGGCAACGGCAGCACCAAGCCGCCCGCGTATTTTGTCGACATCCTCGTCTTCGTAGACGGGCAGTTCGACATCGTCGTCGCCAGCTATCCTGAGCGCGACGGCGGGCTTCCGTTTCATGAAGTAGTAGCCGACGACTACCAGACCGTTGGCTAAGAGGAGCACGCCGAGAAGGAGGAAGAGCGTGTCTATAAGTTCGATAGCCGACGCCATGGTTCCGGCTAAATCCGCGCCGGGGACGGGTTCGCCGCTCAGGTCGCTAACCGCGGCAGGCGCGCTGAGACTCAACGTGTTCCCTATGAACATCATCAGAACACCCGACAGACCGATGGTCGCGCCCGCGCTGAGCACCTGTCTGTTGCCGGAGTTGCTCGTCTCGACGCCGACGACGTTGGGTCTGTCGAAGTAACGGACGTTCTCGCCTTCAGAGTGAGGCGTGAAGACCATGACGCGCTGTGTCGTCACGACGACCTGTGCGTCGCCGACCGAAACCTCTTCCTCGACTTCCTCACCCGCGTGGAGGAGACCGTCGATGTCGTTTAACCATTCGGTGGGGTTCTGTATAGTCTTCCTGTCATCGTCCCACCACATAAGACAGCCTATGTCGGGAAGACGCTAAACGGTTTCGCCGGAGTCTTTCTTGTCGGGACGGACGGTCACGACGGGTACGGGCGACGTACGGACGACCTTGTCGGCGACGCTTCCGATGAGGGCGCGCTTGAAGCCACCGCGTCCTGCCGTTCCCATAACCACGAGGTCTATCTCCTCGTCCTCAGCGTACCCCACGATACGGGACGCGGGAACGCCCTTCGGCGTCGCACGCACGACACTAAGACCGCGTTTCTCAGCTTCGTCGGCGAGCGCGTCGACGTGTTCACGTGCCCTCTTTTTGAGACGCGCCTCGTTCTTAGGCGACGTACCGGTGTAAGTCGTCGTGTTTACGAGTTCAGTGTCGACGACGGAGATTACGTGCACCTCCGCGTCGAGCGCGTCGGCAAGCGCGAAGCCCTCCTTTGCTGCCTTACGCGCGCCGTCGCTTCCGTCGGTCGGTACGAGTATCTTTTCGTACATCTTAGTCGTCCTCCGTTAATGCTTCTTCTTCCGTCATACCGGCTTCGGAGGTGACAAGTCTCCCGAGTTCGAAGCCGTCCCAGTCGTACCTGTCCTGCATCCACAGCGCGACGTTCACGAGCGCGAGGAGGACGGGCACCTCAATGAGCGGACCGACGACGGTTGCGAAGGCGACGCCCGAGCCAACGCCGAAGACCGCGACAGCGACCGCGATTGCGAGTTCGAAGTTGTTGCTCGCGGCGGTGAAGCCTATCGCCGTCGTCGTCGAATAGTCGGCACCGGCGGCGCGTCCCATGCCGAAGCTCACGAGGAACATCACAACAAAGTAGATGGTTAGCGGGACGGCAATCCAGAGAACGTCGGTCGGCTGTGCGACGATGTTCTCGCCCTGTGTTGCGAACATCACGACGACGGTGAACAGGAGCGCGACGAGCGTGAGCGGGCTGATGCGGGGCAAGAACTCCTCTGCGTACCACTCCTCGCCCTTGGTGCGCACACCGCCGTACCTCGTGACGATGCCTCCGGCGAAAGGCAAGCCAAGGAAGATAGCGATAGCCCAGAAGACCTGCGCGGGCGTGATGTCGAACGCCTCGATTCCCGCGACGAGAGCGTCCATCCCAAGGAGCGGAGGCAAGAAGAGCGCGAAGAACCAGATGTAGACGCCGTACGTTAGAATCTGGAAGAAGCTGTTGAAAGCCACCAGACCCGCGGCGTACTCGTTGGAGCCTTCGGCGAGTTCGTTCCAGACGAGCACCATTGCGATGCAGCGTGCCATGCCGATGAAGACGAGACCAAGGAAGAACTCGGGGCGCGCTTCGAAAGGCGGAACGAGACCGCTGAAGAAGACGACGGCGAGCGCGAACATCAGCGTCGGTCCTATGAGCCAGTTCTGGACGAGCGAGAGCGAAAGGACGCGCCAGTTACGGAAGACGGCCGGTAGCTGGCTGTAGTTGACCTTGGCGAGAGGCGGATACATCATCAGTATGAGTCCGATTTCGACGAGGTGGTAACGCTGTATAGGTTCGGTCACGGAAGGAGCGACGAAGCCGAGTCCGACGCCGAGAGCCATCGCGCCGAATATCCAGACGGTCAGATACCTGTCTAAGAAGGACATCGAACGCGGGTCGCCGCAGTCGGGACAGCCGCAGTCGGTTCCGTGTTCGTGTCCATGTTCGACGGCGGCATCCTCAGACATCCTTTGTCACCTCGTCGAAAAGCGCGGTCACACGCCGTCTTACTTCGTCGCATATCTCGCGCGCCTCGTCGTGTGTCGCCTCGCCGGGGTCGTCGAGTGCCCAGTCGCGACTCTCGCCCGCGAACGTCGCGGGGCAGACATCTGTGGCATCGCAGCCCATCGTGACGATGTACTCCGCCTCAGCGAGTTCTTCGGCTGTGACCTCGCGCGGCGTGCGTTCGGTCAGGTCGAATCCTTCCTCCGTCATAACCTCCGCGACGACACCGTGCACCTCGTCGGCTGGACGCGTTCCGCCCGTGATAATCTCGACCTCGTCCTTGACGCCGCGCTCTTCCGCCTCGCGCTCGGCGAACGCCGTCGCCATCTGACTCCTCCCCGCGTTCTGTACGCATACGAAGGCTACGGTCGTCACTCCGGACTCTCCAAGGCTTCTAGGACGGCTTCTGCGCGTTCGGTCGGTGAGTAGTACCTCCACCGGCCGCGTTTTTCTCGCTCGACCAGTCCGGCTTCGCGGAGACGGCTCAGGGCATGGCTCACCGCGCTCTCGCTCACGTCGAGTATGGGGTCGAACTCACAGACACACATCTCGGCGTCGTTCTCGACGAGAGCGCGCACGATACGGTACCTTGTTTCGTCGCCGAGGACGGAGAGGGCGCGTACGTCGTTGGGGTCGAAGCCTGCGTCGACGGTCTCACGGAGGCTACGTAGTTCGTTGCGTCTCTCCTCGACATCCTCGTCACAGCAGTCTCCGACTTCGTCCTCTACGAGGGTTCTGAGTCTTTCTCCCATTTCTTAGTTCTACATATGAACAGGTATTCAGATAAAGCTTCTGTTCGGGTTCACCATATGAGTTCGTCGTCGTTCTCTACCATGTACAGCGTCCTTGCGGCGATGTTGACGGCGTGGTCGCCCACCCTTTCGAGGTCGCGTATCGTGAGGAAGAGACATGTCGCGTCGCGGATCACGTCTTCGGCTTCCTGTCGGTCGGCTGTGTCGTCTATCAGACAGCGTATGATACGCCGACTCGCTTCCTCACACCGGGCGTCGAGAACGTCGTCGCTCTCCGCGACGTCGTGGCACAGGTCGGCGTCCTCCGTCTCGTAGGCACGCACGGCGTCCTTGACCATCGAGGCGGCGAAAGCACCGAGTTCCTGAACGTCCACCCCCGGAAAACGGTCGCGTTCGGCGTCGAGCGTGTAGTCCCCCAAGTTCGTCGCAAGGTCGGCTACGCGCTCAAGGTCGGTGATTATTTTGAACGACGCCGCGATGAGGCGCAGGTCGCCCGCGACAGGCTGTTGCAGAGCGATAAGGTCGACACAGTCCTGTTCTATGTCGAGGTACATCTCGTTTATCTCGGCGTCGCCCTCGATGATACGGCGCGCCATCTCCTCGTCCTTCTCCTCCAGAGCTTCGAGAGACGCACGGTAACGCTCCAGCACTAGGTCGCTCATGTCTATCACGTCGTCGCGCAGACCGTCGAGCCGTTGTTGGTAGTCTTCGCGTGGCATCTTATCCGAACTTCCCTGTGATGTAGTCCTCAACGCGGTCGTCGTCGGGGTTCTCGAATATCTTCTGCGTGTCGTCATACTCGACGAGTTCGCCGCCCGTGAGGAAGACCGCGGTCTTGTCGGAGATGCGCGCCGCCTGCTGCATGTTGTGCGTGACGATGACGACGGTGTAGCTCTCGGCGAGTTTGTCTATCAAGTCCTCTATCTTCGACTCCGCAACGGGGTCGAGCGCGCTCGTCGGTTCGTCCATCAGAACTACTTCGGGGTCGGGTGCTATGGCACGCGCTATGCAGAGACGTTGTTGCTGTCCGCCCGAAAGGTCTAGACCTGACGAACCCAGCTGGTCGCTCACCTCGTCCCAGAGCGCGGCTTCGCGCAGAGCCTCCTCGCACCGCGCTTCGATGTCGGTGTAGTCCGCCCTTCCCTGTACGCGGAGACCGTAGGCGACGTTGTCGCGTATGCTCTTAGGGAACGGGTTGGGCTTCTGGAAGACCATGCCGATGCGCCGTCTGAGAGCGACGGGGTCGACGTCGTCGTCGTAGACGTTCTTCCCTTTGAACCGCACACCTCCTTCGACACGGCAGACCTCTATCTGGTCGTTCATCCTGTTGATGCAGCGCAGGAACGTCGACTTCCCGCATCCCGATGGACCGATGAGAGCAGTGACGCGGTTCTCGTCTATCCCCATCGTAACGTCGTCGAGAGCCTTCTCGTCACCGTACCAGACGTCAAGCTCTTCGACATCCACGACAGTCCCCGTCACGTCCTTCCTCGCAGACTTGTTCTTAGGCTGTACCTCCGTCGTTATCAGCTCCTCCGAACCGTTTTCGTCTGTCTCTGACATGGTCTGTTTCTCCGTTGACATCTTACTCACCGAACTCTACCTCGTACCTCCGTCGTACGTAGACCGCGAGACCCTGCATGCTGAACAGGACGACGAGAAGAACCAGAATCCCGAAGCCTGCCATCGCTATGAACTGACGCTCAGGCTGTGCCGCCCACGTGTATATCTCTGTAGGCATCGCACCGAACCTGTCGAACGGCCCGGGTGTACGTGTCGTTATGAACAGCGCGCCGACCATGATAAGCGGTGCTGTCTCGCCGATTGCGCGGGCGAGCGCGAGTATAGTACCCGTCATTATGCCCGGCATAGCCGCAGGAAGCACGACGTTTCGGATGGTCTGCCACTTGGTCGCGCCCGCCGCCGCCGAGCCTTGCCGAACGCTGTCGGGTACCGCCCGCAACGCCTCTATCGACGATACGATGATGATGGGCACGATGAGGAGCGCGAGGGCGACGGCACCTGCAAGGAGTATCGGTCCTATTCCCGCACCGTTCACTACTACGCCGAGCACAAGGAGACCGTAGACGACAGACGGCACACCCGCCAAGTTGGCGAGGTTAGCCTCGAACAGACGTGTCCATCTGTTGTCGGGCGCGTACTCTTCGAGGTATACGGCTGTTCCGACGCCGACGAAGAACGCTATGACCGAGACTATCACCATGAGCCAGAGTGAGCCGACTATGGCTGAGTAGAAGCCGGCTTTCTCCACGTTTCTCGAACTCGTCTGCGTCAGGAAGTCGCGCGGGTTGACGCCGAACTCGAAGATAGCACTGTACGTCGTTGCGATGACATCCCAGAGAAGTAGGGCTAGCATAGCGATGCCGAAGAAAGACGCCGCGACACAGACAGCGAGGAACAGCCTCCCACGTACGTCCTCGTAAGAGACTCCTCTGTCGAGTATGGTTTCGTTTTCGCTCTCTTCCACGGTCACTGGTACTCCTCCCTGAACCGCTGTTTCAGACGGTCGTTGAGCAGGTTCATCGCAAGCGTCATCAGGAAAAGCACGAGTCCGACGGCGAACAGCGACTGGTACTCGACCGTGCCGACAGCCGACTCTCCGCGTGCCATGTTCACCATGTAGGTCGTCATGGTCATTATCTGCTCCGAGGGGTTCAACGTTATCCGGGCTGTCATCCCTGCGGCGAGCGCGACAGCCATCGTCTCGCCTATTGCGCGCGACACGGCGAGTATGTACGAAGCGAATATTCCTGACACGGCGGCTGGAAGGACAACCTTTGTGGAGACATCGAACTTCGTCGCGCCGAGCGCGTACGCTCCGTTACGCAGGTCGTAGGGCACGGAGTTCATGGCGTCCTCGCTTATCGAGGCGACCATCGGTATCGTCATCACACCGACGACGAAAGCACCTGCCGCCATGCTCCTACGTCCGAAAGAAAGTCCGACGACCTCCCCGACAGGCGAGAGTATGAACGGCGTCACGACGGATATTGCGAAGTATCCGTAGACTATCGTCGGTATCCCGGCGAGTACTTCGAGAGACGGCTTCAGATACGCACGGACACGTCCGCTTGAGTACTCACTGACGTAGAGCGCGGTCGCCGTACCTATCGGAATCGAGATGAAAGCCGCGCCGACCGTGATGGTGAGCGTCCCCCAGACAATGGGCAGGATGCCGTGTGCGGGCGTCGAATGGTCGGGTGCCCACCGTGTCCCGGTAAAGAACTCCGTAAACGTGATTACCTGCTCGACAGACGCACCGAGTACTATCTCGTGGAGACGGTTCTCGAAGAAGTAGCCAGAAGCGTTGTCAAACAGGACGAGGAATATAGCTACGGTCGTCGCTACCGTCACACCCGCACAGCCAAGGAGTACGTACTTGACCTGACGGTCGCGTTTCTGGTCTTCCTTCGATACGTCGCGTGTGATTCCGGCTGGGTCTGAGCCAGTTCCTGTGCTCATTATCTGTCTCTCTTCTCAGTAGTACTGAGCCTCGACACTGACCTCATCCTCGATACCGAGGCTCTGTAGAACCTCGTTGAACCTGCCGTGGTTGTCGTTCTGCTCCTCGTCGGGCGCGGCGAAGAAGCCCGCGGCGTCGGCGAAGTCGTCTTGGTTGTTGATGTAGTGGCGGACGAAAGAGCCTATCAGGTCGGGGCTGTCCTGCAGGGTGGCGTGGTTGACGAAGAAGAACAACGGACGCGCGAGGGGGGAGTAGAGACCGCTCTCCACGTTCTCCTCTGTGGGTAGGTAGAACTCGCCGTCTTGGTCGCTCTCCACGGGAACGAGTTCGAGGGAACCACCGTCCTGTATTACGGCTTCGGCGTATCCGAGTCCGCCCCAACCGAATCCGTGGGTTTCGCTCGCCACGGCATCCATTATCTCGTTCGTCTGGCTCGTCGCCGAGTAGTCGTCGCGGATGTCGCCCCGTTCCCCAACGACGTTCTCTGTGAAGTAGTCGAACGTGCCCGAAGCCGAGTCACGTGCCGTCAGGCTCATTTCCTCGTCGGGCCAGTCGTCGCGCACGTCGCTCCATCTGTCGACATCCGACTCGAACTCCCAGATACGCCGGAGTTCGTCGAGTGTGATGTTGTCCACCCAGTCGTTCTCGGCGTTCTTGACGACGGCGAGACCGTCAAGACCTACCGTGTAACGGCTGTAGTCCACACCGTTGGCATCACAGTCTTCGATCTCGTCGTTGGTTATGTCCCGGCTCGCACTCTGTATGTCCGACCTTCCCTGACAGAAGTCGGAGAAGCCCGCGCCCGTTCCTTCGGGCGAAACGTCGACGAAGGCGTCTTCCCTTGTGTTCTGGTACGACTCCGCCGCTTCCTGCGTTATAGGCGCGACCGTGTTGCTCCCCGATGCGGTTATGGCTGTGTCTCCACCGAGACAGCCTGTGATACCTACGACGCCCACCGCGCCCGTTGCCGCTAAGAAGCTTCTGCGCGATACACCGTTTCCGTCTTTTTCTGACATCAGATGGGTATCCCCGAGGGTTGTAAAAGTAGGTTGGTAATAGCTGTAAGTGGAGTAAAGGAGCCGAAAGTACCGGTACATAGCAGTAAGTAAAACCGTCGCCGTCTGCCGGATTTACGTCTCTGAAAGCCTTTCGCACCCTCATCTATATAGAGAAATATATATCTATTGTCAGGTATAGGGTGATAGGGTGCTAACTATATACCTAATAGCACGATACTTATACTCTCTCTACCAACGGTAGGTAATGTGTCACGTACGTCCGGAGACGGTCTGTGCGCTTCGCTCGCTCGGAACCGAAAGACAGAACTCCGAAGTTGAGGTGAACCGGAGATGACGTACGACGACCCGATACAACGGAAGGTACAGGTAACCGGTGGTTCGACGTACACCGTCTCGCTCCCGAAGGACTGGGCAGGCGAACAGGAGATAGAGGCTGGCTCTACCGTGCATCTCTACTCGCGCGACGACAGGCTCTTAGTCTCAAAGGGAGAGTACGACAGCGAGAAACGTTCTGTGACGATACGGTCGAACAGCCGTGAACCCGAGGACCTCGCAAGGAGCGTTGCCGCCGCCTACATCGCCGGATGCGAGGAGATACGTGTCGAAGGCATGCTCGACAACGACCAGAGACGTGCGATACGCGACGCCGTGACCGGACTCGTCGGCATAGAGATACACGAGGAGGGCGAGAGCTTCATCGTCGGAAGGACGATGCTCGATGTGGGCGACCTTTCGCCCGAACAGACGTTGGTGCAGATGGAGCTAACCGCGCTGTCGATGCACCAAGACGCCGTCGATGCCGTCTTGGAGGGAGACGCAGAGAAAGGCATGCGTGTCGCACGTCAGGACGACGACGTCGACCGTCTGTTCGGGTTGATCTGCCGAGAGTTTCAGAGGTCGCTCGTCAACGTCGGCGTTCCGATGCGCGCAGACGGTCTCACTAAGTTCGAGTACTACACAGCGGCGCGCCAGCTCGAACGTATCGCCGACCACGCCGAGAAGATAGCCGAAGTCGCGGAGCGTGCGGAGACGCCGCCGCCCGACGGCATAGCCGAAGGCTTCGATGAACTCAGCGAAAGGTCGCGCGAACTCGTGAGGCGTTCGGTCACCGGACTCTTGGAAGGAAAAGACACCGACGAACTGGGCAGTATAGTCGTCGACGCCGACGCGCTCGCCGACGAAGCCGAGCATCTCGACCGTGAGCTATACGAGAGCGGTGCGGAGGACGGCTACCTCTTCGGCACAGTCTTGGACAGCATAGTCCGCACCTCCGAGTACGGCGTCAACGTCGCGGAGGCGGGTCTGCAGGTTGCGATGCGTGGCACCGACGAATAAGAAGTCGCAAACCTCGACAAGGCACGTCACGAAACTTACGCTACCTCATTCGAACTTTATGCCGCAGTCGTAACACACGTCTACGTCGTCGTCGGTTAGCTTGGCACCGCAGTTGCCGCAGTACGGGTCGTTGTCGAGCGTCATTATCCTTGCTGTCGAGTCGGGCGACTCCACCCACGAAACGAGCGAGATGAGCCACCAGACGAAGCCGAGGACGAGCGCGCCGCCGCTGATAGCCATACGGAAGACCGCCCTCTCGTACTCAACGGCGTACGCCTCTGCGTCGTCGGAGACAA
>JAQZDD010000305.1 GCA_028751055.1 Euryarchaeota archaeon Ods04
CCGCCGAGAAGGTCGTGCTTCTTGCGAAGACGTACTGAGAAAAACCCCGGCGGGCACGCGGTTCTACTCTCGGATTCCGGACAGTCCTCCTAAGATACCTTTTCCTCTTCCTACAGACAGCCTAATTTACTTGCGGAACGTAGTAGCTACGGTCAAGATGAGTCAAGATGTGGGTACCAAGGAAGGTTCGGACGCACGTGTGTACAGTGAACAAGAGTCGGCGACCGGCTCTGACAGAGGAGGCGTCACGAGGCGCGCCACCCTCGCCGCGGGCGGTCTGGTCCTCGCTGGTAGCGCGGCGGGATGCCTCGACCGCGTCGCGGGCGTAGTGACGAACACCGAGTCGTCGCCGGCAGGCGCGATGAGCGGCGCGTCGGCGGGCTTCCACCGAGGACGCGGAGGCGGTGGCGGCGGACGTGTAAGCCTCGCACACGACATAGGCAACGGCGATGTCGAACACGTCCCCGTCACCATCAGGGCAGGCGAAGGCTTCCTTTCGGGCGAGGTAGGTATCGATGGATGGCTGACCGATGACGACATCGTACCGCCCGCTAATGACTACAACTCGGTGCGGTCGAACAAAAGAAGGAGCGCGTTCGTCCCATGGGACGACGGCGACGACATGGACGAGGACACAGACGACGACGTGTCGGAGGAAGTTGAGCAGCTCTACGCCTACCTTGACGACAAACCCCTGATTGGCGAACGTTTCAGCGTCTGTCTACCCGACGCGCGCCTCCCGCGCGGCGGACCGTCCGTCGCCGACGAGGTGACGCCGCGAGGTATCGTGGAGTACCTGACGGGCGACGCGGCGAGCTGTGGCACCGACGACGAAGGTAGTCTCTACTGCTGGGGCAAGAACGAACGTGCGCGTCTGAGCGCGGAGCTACACGAAGACGATGAAAAGAGACGTGGCGTCGCCGCGTTTGCGACCGACGGCGGCGTCTGTGTCGCTGGCGTCCCCGCCGACGCAGAAGGCGCGGAGGAGATTGTCGCGTTGGAGTACTGTCGGAACGCCGCTTCCCCCGCGCTGTTCAAGAAATGCACCGTCTCGTCCTCCGCCGACCTTGACGACTGGGGCGACGAACTCACCGTGGGCGACGTCACTATCTCGCCGACCTTCGTCTGTCCCGTCGTCGCACAGCCCGACGATGCTCCCGTGCCGTTCTACGCACTTCTCTACTTCACAAGGTGCAGGCACGGCGAGGAGTACATCTACACGGGCGGATGGCTCATAGACGACGCCGCGCTCCACTACAACTCCTGCACACTCCTAGTCGCGGAGGAGTCGCCCGTCGTCGTGGGCTTCACGCCTGAAGACGCACGGAGCGGGAACGAAGACATGGCGAGGCGCAAGGTACGCACGGCGATGGGCGATGTCCGCAGGAGGTCGCAGGGCGCGGTAGTCTACGACGGCGCGATAGATGACGAGGCTCTTGAACATATGCCCGACGCGCTCCAAGAGGGGGGCGGACTCGACGGACTCGCCCACCTCGTCGCCGTCTCGTCTATCAGCAGGCGGTCGGCGCGCACGGGACGTAACCCGCAGACTGGCAAGGAGATAAAGATACCTGCACGTGACGGACCTATCGCGTCGGATGACGAGGAGGCGATGAGATGTGTAATGACCGCTCTCGACTGCCCGGTCGCGCATCTCACCGACGCCGACGGTATGTCCGTCGACGAGAAAGCCGCGGCTTACGACGCCTTCCTCAAGATAGAGGGCATCGATTCCGAAGGCGAGCCAACCGAAGCGTAAACCACTGACCGCTATACAAAACTTCCTTACACCGGCTCGAAGCTCGCCTTTCAGTCGGTGCGCACGTATGTTTCACTCACCGCGCACGTTTCTGTCGAGAACCGCCTCGAACTCCTCCTGCAGGCTCCCGTTCGACGCCACGACCTCGACAAAGCCGTCGACGACAGACTCTCTCTTTCGTACTTCGCCGCCAGCCTCCTCGACGATGAGCGTCCCCGCTTCCACGTCCCACGGCTTCGCAAGAACCTGAAGCTTGGCGTCGAACCGTCCGTGTGCGAGCTGGCAGTAATCGAGTGCCGACGCACCAGCGAAACGGAAAGCGACAGGTGTCTCGACGAGTTCGCGCACGAGACGTATCTGCGCTTCGTTCGTCTCCTCCGACGCCCACGAGTAGACGCCCGTCGAGACGAGTGCGTCGTTCAGGTTCGTCACGTCCGAAACAGTGATTGGCTCGTCGTTCACGTACGCGCCTTCTCCTCTTACCGCGCTGTACGTCTCGCCGAGCGCGGGTGCCGAGACGACGCCCACCCGTGTTTCGCCGTCGACGCGGAGCGCGACCGAGACG
>JAQZDD010000074.1 GCA_028751055.1 Euryarchaeota archaeon Ods04
ATTCCGCGGCTGTCCAACCGTCTCACTCGAAGACGCGCCGTGCCCCCGCGTATCCTTCGACGACCACGTCGGTCGAGTCGCCGACGTAGCAGTAGTCGTGCGGTAGGACTTCGAGTGCCATCGTTCGTATCTCGCCGCCTCCGCGGTCGTCGCCGTCACCGTTACCGCCTCCGTAAGGCTGTGAAAGCTCAGTACCACGGTGCGGCGCGTAACCTTTCCATATCTCGCCAGCGAGTTCGGCGTCGACCTCCGGACGTGTCATCACGTAGACACGCCGCGCCTCCTCGGCTTCGAGTGCCTCGACGGTCACCTTCTCGCCTTCCTCGGCGTCGAGCGCGTCGGCATCGTCCTCGCTGACGGCGACGTAGTCGCGCTCCCTTTCGAGCATTCTGCCTATGCTTACGACGCCGGCTATCTCGCCCCCGACGCGTACGACGTCGCTCCCCTCGACTCCCAGACTGTTCGCCGTCGCGCGCCCCAAGACGATGCCTCTTCCGCCGTCTTGTCTCCGACGTAGACGCGCCTCACCGCTGTCGGTTACGGTCGGTTCGTCCGTCTTCTCCGCGTCGTTGAGCGCGACCCAGCGGTAGAGCGTCCAGTAGTACTCTCCTCTCACGACGAGGTCGGCGAGACGTGCGGAGTCGACTGTCTCCACGCCGAGTTCGCGCGCCGTCTTTTCGGCGTCGGAGTCGAACCTTTTTGCGACTGCGACGGCGCGTTTCTCGCCCGTGCTCACGTCCGACTCATCGACCGTCTCGACAGCTTCGGAGAGCGCGCGTACGGCTTCGGCGTCCGCAGTCTCGGCGACAGACACGACTTCAGTCTCCTCCCTCCCCTCGTCGTCCCGCCGCACGGCGACGAACTCCGCGCCCTCTTCGTCGTACCTGTACGCGACGCCGAAGCCTCTCAGACCCCAGATGTCGAGTACGAACTCCCTGAAGTACGGTGGCTCCAACGCCGCGACCATCTCCTCAACGTGTTCGCGGTCGGTCATCGGCGTGTGTAACGCACCGACTGACTAACCTCTTGTCCTGCCCGGCTCCAACTGATTTTCGTTCTTTCCATCCTGCCCGGTTCCGACAGACGTTCGTTCTCTCCTGCACGGTTACGTTTTTACGCCACCGAAACAAAGACTGACCGGATGTCAGTGTCTTTCTGGGCTGTCGTGGCACTTGCTACGGCTACCGGCTTCTTCATGGCGTGGGTTCTCGGTGCTAACTCCAACTCGCCACCTTTCGCACCCGCCGTCGGCGCGAACGCGATACCCACGATGCGCGCCGCGCTCCTCATAGGCATCTTCGCCGCCCTCGGCGCGCTTACGCAGGGCGGAAGCATCTCCGAGACAGTCGGCGCGGGTCTGATACTGGGCGTCGACATCGTGCCGCTCGCCGCCGTCGCCGCACTCCTCACCGCGGCTACGTACATGCTCGTCGGCGTCTACTCGGGCTATCCCGTGCCCGCGGCGTTCGCAACAACAGGTGCTGTCGTCGGCGTGGGTCTAGCTCTAGGCGGCGACCCGGCGTGGGACACTTACCGACGCCTCGGCACGTTCTGGCTAGCCGTCCCTTTCGTCTCGGGCGGCATCGCGTACACGACGGCGAAGCTTCTGCGCCGCGACGACGTTCCCGACACTCTCGCGGTTCCTCTCCTTGCCGCCGCTGTCGGGGGCGTTCTGATGAACGTCACCTTCGGCTTCATACCTGCGCCCGAAGGACGCGGCACGGTCGCGGGATACGTCTCGCGTCGCGTCGCCGCGCCCGAAGTCGCCGGCGTCGACGCCGCGGCGGTCGTCGTCACTCTCGTCTTCGCCGCGCTCTCTTTCGCGTACGTCCGCAGGAGCATGCGCGCCTCCGTCGACGCCGGAATCAAACGGTTCCTTCTGATTCTCGGTAGCGTCGTCGCCTTCTCGTCGGGAGGTTCGCAGGTCGGTCTTGCGACGGGACCTTTGGAGCATCTCGCTCGCACAGAACTCGGTCTGTCCGCCGCCGTCCTTCTTGGCTTCGGTGCAGTCGGTCTCCTTGCGGGGGCGTGGATGGGCGCGCCACGTCTCCTGCAGGCGACCTCGCGCGAGTACGCACGTCTCGGAGTCAGGCGTTCGATAGCCGCTCTCGTCCCCGGCTTCATGGTCGCACAGCTCGCAATCGCTTGGGGAATACCGATTTCGTTCAACAACATCATACTGTCGGGCGTCATCGGCGGCGGACTCGCTGCGGGTTCGGCGGGTATCTCGCGCGAGAAGATTCTCCGCACGGTCTTCTTCTGGCTCGTCACCCTTTCGTCGTCGGTAGGCGTCGGATACGTCGTCTACAGCGTTCTTGCCACCCTACTCGGCGGAACCTTGTGACGTTTCGACGACAAGTAGCTACTTTATGACGGTGACTGAGACGGGTGCCTCCGAGACTACCTTCGTCGAGACTGTACCGAGAAGACGGCTCGTAACGTTGCCGTCCCCGCTGTGGCTACCCATGACGATGTGGTCCACGTCTGTTTCTTCGACGTATTCGAGTATCTCCTCCGCAGGCGTTCCCACTTCGACGGCTATCTTCACCGCTCTTTCCGTTTCCGTAACGCCACTTCCTTTCGCCTTCTTGACGAGTCTTTCCGCGCGTTTCCTTGCTTCTTCTTTTCGCTCCTCGTCCGTCTCCACGACGCTACCCTCGCTCATCCCTGTGTCGATAGGTGTGACGACGTTGAGCACAGTAATCTTGCCTCCGTGGACTTTGAGCGCGTAACTGAGGGCATCGAGTGCGAGAGACGAACCGTCGAGAGGCACGAGGACGTGGGACGGTTCCATGAACGGTGTTTTGCCCTCCACAGTTATGTACCTTGGTAGTGCGGAGACGAGTAGAAAACCGGATGGATAACGTGGTTCGGACGGTTACTTCAGACGGGGTTTATGCTGTGCTTCTTCGGAGGAAACTCCGTATCCTCCTCTTCGGCTCTCTCGACTGCGCGTGCTATCACACCACGCGTCTCCTCGGGTTCCACGACAGCGTCGACGCCGACGTTCTCGACGGCGCGCTCCGCGTTGGTACGTTCCGAGAACTCCTCGATAAGCTCCTCACGTTTTGCCTCGGGGTCGTCGGAGTTCTCTATCTCCTCGCGGTACGCGATGTCTACCGCGCCTTCTATACCCATCGCGGCTATCTCGGCTGTGGGCCAGACTACCGTAACTTCGTTGTCGGTCGAACGTCCGCCTCCCATCGCAACGTAGCCGAAGCCGTAGCCTCTGCGCAGGACGACGTTGCACTTGGGGACTGTGGCACGGTTGAGTTCAAACGGCAGTTTGGCGGAGTGACGCGCTATACCCTCCTTCTCGGAGTCGGGTCCCGGTAAGATGCCCGGAACGTCGACCAACGTCACGACGGGCAGACCGAACGCGTCGCAGACTGAGACGAAATGCGATGCCTTGTCGGACGCGTCGGCGTCTATGGTGCCCGCCTTGAAACGCGGGTTGTTGGCGACGACGCCGACGGGATGCCCTTCGATACGCGCGAAGCCCGTCAGTATGTTGCGTGCGTAGTCGGGCTTTATCTCGAAGAAGGAGCCGCGGTCGACGATGCCACCCACGACTGCGTATATGTCGTAGCTCTTCATCTTGTTGGCGGGCATCACCTCTGTCAGCGCGTCCACTTCGTCCTGCGTCGGCGGTTCGTAGTCTTCCTTCACGGGAGGGTCGTGCTTCGTGTTCCTCGGCAGGTAAGAGAGGAACATCTTTACGGCGTCGAGACACGTCTCGTCGTCTTCACACGCTAAGTCAGCCATACCCGTCTCGGAGGTCTGCATCTCCGCTCCGCCAAGTTCCTGTTTCGTGAGGTCGATACCCAAAGCCGCCTTGACGAGCGACGGTCCTGCGACTCCCATCGTGCTCGTGCCCTTGACCATGGGAACGAAGTCGGAGAGCGCGCCGAAGTTGGTGGCGGCGGCGAAGCCCGGTCCCATCATGGCGGACACCTGTGGCACCCAGCCCGACATAGTCTCCTGTTTGTTTGCGAAGCCTGCGTCTCCGCGTGCGAAAGGACGCGCGTCCAGCCCTTCCTGTATCCTGTGTCCGCCTCCGTCGTGGAGCATCACGAGCGGATAGCCGTTCTTCAGCGCGAGGTCGGACACACGGTCGACCTTCCGTCCGCCGGCGTGTCCTATCGAGCCGCCCTTCACCGTAAAGTCGGTTGCGGCGACGGCGACAGGGGTGCCGTTGACCTCGCCGACTCCTGTCACGATACCGTCTGCGGGCGCGTCTTCGCGCTCCCAGTCGAACGTCTCAGGCGTCGTGGGTGCGGGCGCGGCTAGCTGTCCTATCTCGTCGAACGTTCCGTCGTCGCAGAGGTACTCGACGCGTTCGCGTGCCGTCATCTTTCCTTCGTCGTGCTGTCTCTCGACGGCTTCCTGCCGCGCCTCGTCCTCGACGCTCCGTTTTGCCTCACGGACGCGGTCTACCGCGTCCTCGATGGTTTCGTCGGTCATCCTGTTCTCGGATGCAGGAACAGCCTGAGCCACATAAAACGACCGGTGGTCTCGGTGACGCCATATCTCGATGTTCTTACCCTCCGCTTATATGTCGGACGAGCCAGTATGCACCAGCATGAGCACGACTTCGTATCAGAACGTCATGGTAGTCGCCGACGGAACCGACACGGCTGTGTCGCACGCTCTCGAAGTATCGGAGAAGTTCGGCTCGAAGCTACACTCGCTGTACGTCTTCGACCCTTCGACAGCCGACGTTCTGTCGGACGAAGACCGCGCGGGAGCGTTGGAGCAGATGGAGGCGACCGGAACGGAGGAGACGAGCCGTATCGCCGAACTCGCAGGCGAACGCGGTATCGACACGGCACGTGCGGTTCGTGAGGGCGTGCCTCACAGAGCCGTCGCGCGTTACGCCGACGAGAAGGGGGTCGACCTCGTAGTTCTGCGGAGTTCCGGTGCCGACACGCCGGCGAGTCTTCCTTATCGGGCGACGCGTCTCGTCGATGTTCCCGTACTGACGGTGCCGGACTCCGCCGAAGCCGACGGATACGACAGCATCGTCGTTCCGACGGACGGAAGCGACGAAGCCACGAAGGCTGGCGAACACGCCGTCGCACTCGCGGAGAGGTACGACGCCGACGTTCACGCCGTCTACGTCGTCAAGTCGGCTATACACGACTACAAGGACGCGCCGAGGAGCATCGTCGGCATGCTCAAGGAAGCGGGCGAGAACGCGACCGAAGAGATAGTCTCGCTCGCCGACGACGCAGGTGTCTCCGCTACCAAGACGGTCGTCAAGGGCACGCCTTACAACAAGATACTCCGGCACGCCGACGATGTTGAGGCTGACCTCATAGCGATGGGTAAGATGGGACTCGACGCCGACGAGAGGGACTTTATCGGAAGCACGACCGAACGCGTCTTACACGAGTCGGGCGTACCTGTCCTCTCTGTCGAATAAAACGTTGTTCAGCCGCACTCGGGAACCTTGCCCAAGTCGTCCTCTTCCTTCTCCTCGTCGTCGATACGTAGCCATTTCCCGTCGTAGACGTGTATCTGCTGTGTGTTCCACTGGTTTCCCTCTCTGACGGCGACCTCGTACTCTTCACCCGTCCGCAGGTCGTCTATGACTTCCTTCTTCGACTTCTCGCCGACAGGTTCGCCGTGCACCTTGTTGCTGTATCCGACCGACGTTATCTCGCCGTCGTAGTTCTCGTCAGCGCACTTGACGTACTTCGTGTCGTTCGTTCCGTCCATGTACCATCCGACAGGGCGCGCCGTTAAAGTTGTAACGCAGGTGGGTAACTATCACCAACGCGCGAGATGCTTCTCGGCGACGCCGACACCTTCGAAGTCGTAGCCTGCGACCGTACCGGTCCAGCGACCGACGGGCTGGCTGTACCGTGAGGCGACCAGACCGACGTTCTTGTTCTCCTCACGGACGCCCTCGACCGACATACGCGCTTCGACCGTTCCGCAGTCTGTGCGGACGTGCCA
>JAQZDD010000168.1 GCA_028751055.1 Euryarchaeota archaeon Ods04
GCGGCGTAGCCGTACTTGTGCGGGTCCGCCGAAATCGACGTGACGCCGTCGACCGAGAAGTCGAAAGCGGGTACGTCGTATCCTGCGTCTTCCAAGAAGGGCAGTACGAAGCCGCCGATGCAGGCGTCGACGTGGCACGGTACGTCGTTCTCGGCGGCGGTTCCGGCGATTTCCTCGACAGGGTCGACGACGCCGTGTGGGTACGACGGCGCGGAGACGACGACGAGTGCCGTATCGTCGTCGATTTCGTCTTCCATGGCGGCGGGGTCGGCGCGGTAGTCGTCGCGCGGCTCCGTCCGGACGGGTTCTAAGTTCATGTAGTGCGCCGCCTTCTGCCAAGCGGGATGTGCCGTCTCGGACATCACCATCTTTGGCTCGGCTGTACCGTTGTCGGTCACGTCGCGGAAACGTTCACGTGCGGCGTAGACGGCGCAGAGGATGCTCTCCGTCCCTCCTGACGTGACGTTTCCGACGGCGTCCTCCGAACCCATCATGTCGGCGACCATACCGACGACCCCGTTCTCGAAACCGAGCACGCTCGGGAACGCGAGCGGGTTGAGAGCGTTCTCCGAAGCGAACTTCTCGTAGGCTCGGTTACGTATCTCGTGAACGTCCTCACCAGCGGAGTAGACTAAGCTCCACGTTCTGCCTTCCTTCCATTCAGCGTCGCCGCCTCTGCGTGCTTCCATCTCGTCTAACAACGACTCACTGTCTCTGCCTTCGTCGGGTAGTGACATGCGTAGAAAGTTTAATCGGACTTACATATAAATTTGTGTGAGGATTCAGAGGCTATTTGAACGGTTTTGCCGCGGGGCACGTTCGAACCACGGGAGGATTTATGACGGACACCATCGAAACTGGGAGCATGACTCATCGGCACTCCACGGATATCCTACGGAGACTGCGGATGGCTGTCGGCGTGTTGGTCGCGCTAACGCTCTTCTTAGCGGTAGCGGCGGCGGGGGCGGCGGCGCAGTCCGCGCCCGACTGTTCGGCAGTAACGTATAACGGCGAAGGAACCGAAGCAAGTCCGTACGAAGTCGGAGACGTAGACCGGTTACAGTGTATCGAAGAGCAAGGTCTTGACGCGAACTACCTACAAGTCTCTGACATCGACGCCTCCGGTACGTCGGAGTGGAACGACGGCGACGGCTTCGAACCTATCGGTGAGTTCGACTTCGTCCAAGATACCGAGTTCACAGGAGCGTTCGACGGCAACGGACACACGGTAACAGGGCTGACGATAGACCGCCCGTCGGAGGACTACGTCGGTCTGTTCGGTGCCACCGACGGGAGCGGTATAACCTCCGTCGGTATAGATGACGTAGATATCACAGGCGACGAGAGGGCCGGTGCAGTCGTCGGGTGGAACGACGGCGGGATACTCTCCGAGTCGTACGCGACAGGAAACGTCATGGGTGAACGTGGGGTCGGCGGACTGGTTGGATGGAACACCGACGGCGGAACAGTCGAAAGGTCGTACGCGCAGGGCGGCATCGCTGGCGACGAAGACGTGGGTGGACTGGTCGGGCGCAACAGCGGAACAGTCGAGAAGTCGTACGCAGAGGGCGACGTAACAGGCAAACACAACGTCGGAGGACTTGTCGGCGTCAGCCGAGGGACGGTCAAGGATTCGTATGCGACAGGCGATATCACCGGCAACGAGGCTGTCGGAGGACTTGTCGGGTTCAACGGCGAAGGGGCGGTCTCGGAGTCGTACGCCACAGGCGACGTTATGGGCGAAGAAGAAGTCGGCGGACTCGTCGGAGCAAGCGGTGGAACTGTCACGGCGTCGTACGCAGAAGGCGACGTAACGGGAGACTCCAGAGTCGGCGGACTCGTCGGGCAGAACGACGGCGGAACAGTCGAGGAATCTTACGCTACGGGCGACATCACAGCCGAAGAAAGAGCCGGCGGACTCATCGGGGTCAGCCGAGGGGCAGTCACGGATACGTACGCGACAGGCACCGTAACAGGCGGCGGCAACGTCGGGGGACTCGTTGGGGTTACCTCCGGTACAGTCGAGAAGTCGTACGCCGCAGGCACCGTCACGGGAGACGGCTGGTATGTCGGGGGACTTGTCGGGAACAACGGCGGGACAGCCACGGAGTCGTACGCTACAGGCACCGTCACGGGAGACGGCTGGTATGTCGGAGGGATAGTCGGGGGTAACGGCGACGACGCTACCCTCAAGAAGTCATACGCTCAAGGCGACGTAACCGGCGAACGCAGGGTTGGCGGACTCGTCGGTGTGAACTCCGGGACGGTCACGGAGTCGTACGTCACAGGCACTGTCACAGCCGAAGTCGATGTCGACGGACTCGTCGGAGACAACGAGGGAACAGTCACGGAGTTGTACTGGGACATAGAAAAGACGGGACAAGACGAAAGTGAGGATGGTACGGGACTGACCACGTCGGAGATGGTCGGCTCTGCCGCCATGGACAACATGCAAGGATTCGACTTCACGGAGACGTGGGTGACCGTCACGAACCCGGAAGGCTACCCGACACTCGCGTGGCAGCCGGACGAAGACCATGCACAAAGGACTGGAGTGGCTGGCGAAGAAGCCGACGGAACCGGCGCTATGGACGAAGAAGACGCCGAAGGACTCCCCGGTTTCGGTGCTGTCGCGGCTGTGATTGCCGCGGTAGCCGCTATATGTCTGCGCGCGAGAAATGACGACGGATAGCTAGACGTTGAGATATCAGAGTCATGCGAATCCTGTCTGAACTTCAGCCACCCTCAGCCGAAAACAGCTTCGACCGACTCCCTCA
Organism: Euryarchaeota archaeon Ods04; assembly: GCA_028751055.1. Classification (GTDB taxonomy): domain Archaea; phylum Halobacteriota; class Halobacteria; order Halobacteriales; family Halorutilaceae; genus Halorutilus. The sequence goes on from JAQZDD010000168.1 coordinate 2,778, forward strand.
GAGCCTCGACGCCCCTCTCTATCTCCTCTTCCGTCGCACACAGAGGCGGCGCGACCATCACCTGAAACGGCGGTCTTCCGCTTCCTACGAGCACGCCGCGGTCGCGTGCCTCGCGTATCACGTCCTTGACAGGGTTTTCGCCGTCCTCTACGCGCGGGTCGAAGACAGGACGGTCGCCGTCCGTTTCGTCGACGAACTCGACGCACCACAGGAATCCGCGACCGCGTACGTCGCCGACCACGTCGTATGCGTGGAGGGCTTCGAGTTCGCTCCTGAGATGCGGCTCCAGTTCGCGCACGTTCTCTATCAATCCGTCGTACTCCTCCAACGCGGCGAGACCAGCGGCGCATCCGACCGGATTACCCGCGAACGTGTGTCCGACTGCGGGCTGTTCGTCGCGTACCCTCTCGGCGATGCTGTCGCTCACCAGAACGCCCGCGAGCGGCACGTACGCGCTCGTCGCGCCCTTCGCGAACGTTATCATGTCGGGTTCGAGCGACTCGGTGTCGCATCCGAACCAGTCGCCGCAACGTCCGAAGCCGGTTATGACCTCGTCGGCGACGAGGAGTATGTCGTGCTCGTCACATATCTCGCGTACACGGTCGAAGTAGCCCGGTGGTGCCGTGAAACCACCGCTGCTTCCGCCGACGACCTCCGTGACGAGCGCGGCGATGGAGTCGGGACCTTGGTTGCGCACGACGTATTCGAGATGGTTCGTTGCGCGCTCGGCGAGTTCCTCTGGCGTCTCCGCGTCGAAAGGCGAGTCGCATCCGTCGAACGGCGGCAGGAACTTGACGCTACCCGTCGTCGCGGTGTTTCCC
>JAQZDD010000362.1 GCA_028751055.1 Euryarchaeota archaeon Ods04
GGCGTCGGCTACTACTTCGACCTCGCCGACCTCGAACCACGCGAGGACGTACTCGACCTCGGAAGCGGTTCGGGGATGGACCTCTTCGTCGCCGGACTGCATGTCACCGAGACGGGCACGGTCACGGGCGTCGACATGACGGACGAACAGATAGAGAAGGCGCGCAGACTCGCCGACGAGAACGGATTCCACAACGTCAGCGTCAGGAAGGGATATATCGAAAGCCTGCCGTTCGACGACGAGACGTTCGACGCCGTCGTCTCGAACGGCGTTATCAACCTCTCCGCCGAGAAGGACCGTGTCTTCGAGGAAGCATACCGCGTACTGCGCCCCGGAGGCAGAATCGCGCTCGCCGACATCATCAGCGAGGAGCAGATGCCCGACAGCATAAAGAACGACGCCGACCTCTGGGCGGCGTGCATCGGAGGAGCGGCGCAGGTCGACAGCTACACCGAGATGGTTGAGGACGCAGGCTTCGAAGACGTGGAGGTCAAGGAGAACACCGAGTACAAGTTCATCTCCGACAGGGCAAAGGGAGCGTGCGACAAGTACGGCGTCAAGAGTATCTCTCTCGTCGGTTACAAACGGTAGAATAGACAGATAGACAGGTAGACAGGAAATACAATATGGCACAAAAGACGGTAGAAGACGGCTCCATGAGGGAGTTCGGGGCGGAGTTTCATGGGACGGTAATCCGTCCCGAAGACGCGGAGTACGACGACGCGCGAGCGGTCTGGAACGGTATGATAGACAAGCATCCGGCTCTCATCGCTCGGTGTGCGGGCGTCGCCGACGTAATCCGTGCCGTGAACTTCGCGCGTGAGAACGACCTCGTCGTAGCTGTCCGCGGCGGCGGTCACAACGTCGCCGGAACGGCTGTCTGTGAAGACGGCATCGTCATCGACCTCTCTGAGATGACGGGTGTCTGGGTAGACGCCGAAGACCGAACCGCGTGGGTCCAAGCCGGTGCCACATGGGCGGACGTCGACCAAGAGACACAGGTCTTCGGGCTTGCGACACCGGGTGGCGTCGTTTCGAAGACAGGTGTCGCAGGTCTAACGCTCGGCGGCGGCATCGGACATCTCCGGTGTAAGCACGGTCTGAGCTGTGACAACCTCAGTTCGGTCGGCATAGTGACAGCCGACGGCGAGTTCCTGACAGCGAGTGCCGACCAGAACGAGGAGCTTTTCTGGGGGCTACGTGGTGGCGGCGGCAACTTCGGCGTCGTCACGGGGTTTGAGTTCGACCTGCATCCCGTCGGTCCGGAGGTCGCTACAGCCTTCGTCGCCTATCCGGGCGAAACCGCAGAGGACTGTCTGCGCGCGTTCCGCGAGTACGCCTCAGAAGCACCCGAGGAGGTCTCCGCGATATCGTCCACCGGCGTGATGCCCGACGAAGAACTCTTCTCGGAGGACGTGGTGAACGACCTCAAAATAGCTTTTCTGGGCTGTTACGCAGGACCGCCCGAGGAGGGAGAGGAGGTACTCGCGCCGTTGCGCGAGTTCGCTGAGCCTATCGCCGACGTTAGCGGAACCGTGACCTACGTCGAGTTCCAGCAGATGCTCGACGAGGACTACCCCAACGGGATGCGTTACTACTGGAAGTCGCTCTACCTTGACGAACTCTCCGAGGACGCCATCGAAAGGGTCGAGCACTGGGCAGACACCGCACCCTCTCCGCTGTCGACGGTCGATGTCTGGCAGCTCGGCGGCGCGATAGAGGAGGTCGGTGCAGACGAGAGTTCTTTCGCAGGTCGGGACGCGCCTTTCTTGCTCGGCGTTGAGGCTAGCTGGGAGAACCCTTCGGACGAC
>JAQZDD010000027.1 GCA_028751055.1 Euryarchaeota archaeon Ods04
CTTACCCGAACCCGAGGAACCCGTCGACGAAGTCACGCCGGAGGAGCTACGCCGCAGGATAGACGCGGGCGAAGACGTGGTGGTGCTCGACACGCGTATGGCGAACGACTACGACGAGTGGAGGATAGAGGGCGACTCCGTTGAGTCGGTGAACGTACCGTACTTCGAGTTTCTTGACGACGAGATAGACGAAGACGTGCTTGCGCGCGTCCCCGACGGAAGACGCGTCACGGCTGTCTGCGCCAAGGGCGGCGCGAGCGAGTACGTAGCGGGCGCGCTCGCAAAACGCGGATACGACGTCGAGCATCTCGTCGAGGGCATGAACGGATGGGCGTCGATATACGACGCAGTAGAGGTCGAGAGGTACGACGGCGACGGCACGCTCTACCAGTACCAGCGTCCTTCGAGCGGCTGTCTCGGATACATGGTAGTCGACGGCGGAGAAGCCGCCGTAATCGACCCTCTGCGTGCGTTCGCCGAAAGGTACGTCGAGGACGCCAAGGAGCGCGGAGCGGAGTTAGTCTACGCGATAGACACGCACGTGCACGCCGACCACGTCAGCGGCGTGCGCGCGCTCGACAAGATGGATGTGGAAGGAGTGGTACCCGAAGCCGCTGTCGCGCGCGGCGTCACCTATGCCGAAGAAGTCACGACCGTCGAAGACGGCGACGTGCTCGCTGTCGGCGACGTTGAGATAGACGTGATACATACGCCCGGGCACACGTCGGGCATGACTTCGTACCTCATCGACGACGCGTTCCTTGCGACAGGAGACGGTCTCTTCGTCGAGAGCGTCGCACGCCCCGACCTTGAGGAGGGCGACGAGGGCGCGCCCGAAGCCGCGCGTCTGCTCTACGACTCGCTTCAGGAGCGCGTCCTTACCGTCGGTGACGGCGTTCTTGTGGGCGGCGCGCACTACAGCGGCTCCGCGAAGCCCGCGGATGACGGCACGTACACGGCGACAGTCGGCGAACTCAAGGAACGCATGGGCGCGCTCTCGATGGAACGCGAAGAGTTCGTCGAGACGGTTCTCGCTGACATGCCTCCGCGTCCCGCCAACTACGAGGAGATAATCGCCATCAACCTTGGAAAAGAGGATGCTGACGACGACGAGGCGTTCGAACTCGAACTCGGACCAAACAACTGCGCCGCAAGTCAGGAAACCCTCGCTGACTGATGGTAGGAGCTACGGAGCTTCTCGCGCTCGCTGTCGGCTTCGACGCGCTGTTCCCGCACGGCATCTACCGTTACGCAGTCGGCGGTCTTTTCGTCGGCTTGGGGGTCGCGGTCATCTACGTCGGCACGGGGATAATAGCAGGTGCGAGCACGTTCCTCGAATCGACGCTGTCGTACGTCTCGGACAGGTCGAGGTTCCAGCGTTACAGACCTTCGCGCGACTGGCGCGTCGTCTTCACGGTCGGCATCGTCCTCGGCGCGGCGGTCTACGCAGTCATATACCAAGACGGGATATGGACGACCGACGTGCAGCTTTGGAGGCTCTTCGTCGGCGGCTTCCTCGTTGGCGTAGGCACGCGGATAGGCAAGGGCTGTACGTCAGGACACGGCGTCTGCGGCGTCGGTTCTGCGTCGCGTACTTCGCTCGTCGGCGTCGTCGTCTTCCTTCTCGTCGCTATAGGGACGGCACAGCTAGTGATGGCTACAGGGGTGAGGGTGTGAGATGACCGACAGAGAAGACGGAGGACGCCGTTCGGCGTTCATGCCGTTGATATTCGCCGGCGGCTTGCTGTTCGGCTTCGGTCTCGGATTCAGCCATATGGCGCGTCCCGAGGTCGTCCTGTCGTTCCTGTACTTAGAAGACCTTGGCTTGCTATTCGTGATGTTCGGTGCGGCGGCTGTGACAGCCGCGACGTTCTTCGTCGTGCCGCGCCTACGCGAAACCGCGCCGCTCACGGGGAGCAAGTACGGACGCCGTCTCAAGACGTTCGACCGTAAGGTCGTGGTCGGTGGCGTCGTCTTCGGCGTCGGCTGGGGACTGTCGGGTATCTGTCCGGGTTCGGCTTACGCGTCGCTCGGTATCGGGAACTACCCGATGCTTGCGGGAGTCGTCGGCATGTTCCTTGGCGCGTACGCACAGGGAGTCTGGAGGTCAGCGGCTTCGTCGGCGAAGAAGGTCAGAGAGACGGCTGACTGACCTAACTGCTTCGCGCTCTTTCTTCTCGTCTCCCGTCCGCATCTCAACCTCTGTAGCTTCTCAACCCCTGTATTTACAAACACTCGACGCCATAATGCATCCGTCTGTTATGAACCTACAGTACGACGACTCAGAGACAGCGAAGGAACTCGCCGACGAGACACGTGAGTTCGTCGAGGAGTCGGTTTTACCGAGAGAGAGGGAGATGCTGAGGAACCGTGAGATGCTCGAAAACCACGAGATAGACGACGTGGTCGCCGAGTTACAGGAAGAAGCCAAGGAACGCGGGCTTTACGCGCCCCAGATACACGAGGAGTACGGCGGACAGGGCTACGGACTCCGCGACGTGCTTCCGACATTCGAGGAGGCGGGAAGGAGCCTTCTTGGTGCGAAAGCACTGCGTGTCGACGCGCCTGACGAGGGCAACATGCATACGCTCGAACTCGTCGGGACGGACGAGCAGAAGGAGGAGTGGCTAATTCCGCTCGTTGAGGACGAGGTTACTTCGGCGTTCTCGATGACGGAGCCTATTCAGGGTGCTGGCTCCGACCCCAAGATGATACAGACGAAGGCGGAGAAGGACGGCGACGAATGGGTAATCAACGGTCACAAGTGGTGGACGACACAGGGCGTCGAGGCGGACGTATACCTCGTTATGGCGCGCACCGACGAGGACGCGCATCCGTATCAGGGCTGTTCCATCTTCCTCGTCCCCGCCGACACCGACGGCGTCGAAGCCGTCCGAGACGTTCCCCACATGGGCGACAGCGGCGCGTCACACGCCGAGATGAGGTACGACGACGTGCGCGTACCCGAGGAGAACCTGCTCGGCGACGAAAACGCGGGATTCATCGTCGCCCAACAGCGTCTCGGTCCGGCACGTCTGACACACTGCATGCGTTTCACGGGCATGGCGGACCGCGCGCTCGACATCGCCGTCGCATACATAGACGAACGCGAGGCATTCGGCGAGAGCCTCTCGGACAAGCAGGCACTCAGGTACGAGATAGTCGACCAGAAGACACGTCTCCACGCCGTACGGACGATGGTGCGCCACGCCGCTAAGGAACTCGACAAGGGCAACCGCGCGCGCGTCGAAGTTGCTATGAGCAAGGTCTTCGCCGCCAACGTCACGCAGGAAGCCATCGACACCGCCGTACAGGCTTGCGGTGGCAACGGTATCGGAAAGGACCTGCCGCTCGCGGACTTCTACGAGAACGTCCGTTCGTTCCGTATCGTCGACGGTGCCGACGAGGTGCACAAGAGGTCGATAGCTAAACGAGTCTTCGACGAGGAAAACATCGACGGAACCGAACTGGAGAACCTGACGCGTTTCGGCGAGTGGTAAAAAGAGAGCGTCGGAGGTTCGTTATCTATCTAAGACGGTAACGCCACGGACGCCTTCCGAGACGACGCCGGCGAACGACGCGGCGAAAAGAGCTACCGACACGACGAATCCACCGACAACGGCACCGACCATCGTGACGGCTACTGCACCGAAGACGATGCTTCCGGGTGCCGGCGAGGCTAAGAGAAGGAAGAGGGATCCCCCAAGTACCAGGAAAGCCCCTGTTAAGACAGGGACTACGAGTACTATGTCCGATATCTCCTTCGGAACTATGCTTAGTTCTGTGCCGACCTCGGTTTCTGTTCTTGGAGCAGACGTTTCTGTGCTCATACATACACAGACGGGGGACAACTGCGTATCAGTTCTGTACTTCATAATTAGGAGGCGGGACCGTGCCGTTATAATAATAGACTGGCACGCTGGCTCTTGGATGAGCGGGTAGACGACGCGAGTTCTTGCAAGGAACCGGACGAAGGAAACGAAAGTGGAGGTGAAACAGACAGCGGAAGGAAAGTACAGAAGAGCTGCCGAATACAGGTCTACAGGAGCCTGTCGAGTTCGGGAAGCGATATAGCTATTCCCGACGCCATCACCGAGACACCGACAGCCATGTTAGCTACCACCGTCACGGGTTCTGCCGCGGAGACGGCGAAGACCGGCTCGGCTGAGAGGGTCGGCGACGCCGCGAAAAGTATCAGCGTGCCTACGAAGAACACGAAGGCTCCGAGTACGAGTGTGAAGACCGCCGCTATGTCCACGTATATCCCTTCTGGGACTACATCCGGCTTTTCTTTTACTGTTTCTGCTCTGGGGGGGCTTTCTGTGCTCATACAAAAGAAGACGTGGGCTGTCCGCCTATCCGTTCCGTACCTCATAATAAGCCACGCATCAGGCAGATTTATTCTGATAAATCAGACCGAGGAGAGAATGACAGAAGATGCTCAAGCTTGGTAACAGCCATCTCAGCACCTGCAGTCATTATCGAGGCTCCGACAGCCATGTTAACCACCACGACAGCCGGCTCGACAGACGGCACGTCGAAGACAGGAGCGACGGGCACGGCGGGCGAAGCGGCGAAGAGTACGAACGTCCCCGCGAACACCACGAAGGAGCCTACGACGACGGCGAGAGCGGCTGTCAGGTCGTCGCGTCCGATAAGGATACGCGGGGAGGATGTTCCGATGCTCATACGTAAGAACGGTCGTTTCGGTTTATTACCTTTAGCACGCGATTATCTCCTCTGATAATACCTCAGACAGCACCGCCAAGGTTTTGCTCCTCCTGCGCACAGTACGTGTATGTACACGAGAAGAAGGACTGTGCTGACCACGACAGGTACGGGTATCGCTGTACTCTTAGCCGGATGTATCGGAGGGAACGGAGAAGCCGAGGACGATGAGCCGACAACAGACGACGAGGAAGACGTACTCGTGACGGACGGCGGAGCGAACGAAGAGGAAGACGGAGGACTCAGAGCGACGCTACACACGAGCGAGGGCGACGTTGAGATAGTACTTTACGACGAGCGCGCGCCGCGGACGGTCGAAAACTTCGTCGGCTTAGCGACGGGCGAAACCGAGTGGCAGAACCCCAAGACGGGCGAAACGGTCGAAGGAGAACCGCTTTACGACGAAGTTCTGTTCCACCGCGTCATCTCCGAACCGGAGCCGTTCATGATACAGACGGGCGACCCGACGGGAACAGGACGCGGCGGTCCCGGCTACACGTTCGACGACGAGTTCCACGACGACCTCACGCACGACGGCGAAGGCGTCGTATCGATGGCGAACTCGGGACCTAACACGAACGGCTCGCAGTTCTTCATCACGCTCGACGCGACGCCGCATCTCGACGGGCGACACTCTGTCTTCGGGCGTGTCGTCAACGGCATGGACGTGGTGCGCGAGATAGGCTCGGTCGAGACCGACGCCAACGACCGTCCCGTCGAGGACGTGGTTCTGGAGTCAGTGACGGTTCACGATTAAGGCTCTACTTCCTCGCCGGTCTCACGGTCGATTACCGTAATGACGCCCTCGCCGTTTCTCGCGTAGAGGTAGTCACGGATGACAGAGGCAAGAACCGCGTTAACGGTGATTGTTGCCGGTTGAGCGAAAACTGCCGGTTGAAGTACGCTTACTACCGAAGACCCCCAAACACGGACAGATGCCGGACGACAGCGGCGAGAGCAAGACGGGCTTCGAGAACCTACCGCCGAGCGCGAAGCTCGTCGCAAAGGTCATAGAGCACGAGGGTGCAATGGACGCAAACGAAATAAGCGAGTCAGCGCGTCTGCATCCGAGCACGACAAGGGACGCGCTCAAACGTCTCGCCGAAGAAGGAGTGGTAGACGTGACCGTCGACTCCGACGACGGGCGCAGGCTTGTCTACACAATCGACTGAGACATCGGCGAAGTTATCGACAGTCACTTTTTTCGGCGGCTCGTCGCGCTATCTCCGTCAGACCTTCGCGCGCGAACCGCCACGTGTGCTCGTGTGTCTTCAACGGACAGTCCGTGTCCACCCACGGACGGCTGTACGTCTCACGCATACCCGCGACGAAAACATCCTTCGCTGTCAGCTTACCCGTTACGACGACGCTCTCAGGGTCGTTGAGGACTGCAAGTTGGGACGCCGCGTTTCCGACAGCCTCGCCCGCGCGTTTCACGACGCGCTCCTCGTCGGGCGGGAGTTCACGTTTCCACCATCTGTCGCCGAGCGTTTCGAGGAGGTAGTCGCCCGACGCGACGGTTTCGAGACAGCCTCTCCGTCCACACTCGCAGAGACCGTCGTGCGCGTCTTGCGGTTCCGTCGAAACGGGCGCGCGCATATGACCGACCTCGCCCGCGAAGCCGTTCGCGCCGCGTACTACTTCGCCCGACTCGACGATACCGCCGCCGATTCCCGTGCCGAGAGCGACGTAGCACAGAGACGCGTGCTCCAAGATACGCGAACAGCCGAGAGCCTGTGCGTTGGCGTCGTTCTCGACGGCTATGGGCAGGTCGACTGCGAGTTCGTCGCCCAAGTCGACGCCGCCGAACGACGTGTGCGGTGCCTCGACGAGTCTTCCCTCGTGGTCAACCAGCCCCGGCACGCCGACTGCGACAGCCGAAACGTCGCGTCCCGCGGAACGCGCCTCCTCGACGAGTTCACCGACGGTAGAGCGCAGACCGGCGACGAGACCGTCTGTCTTCATGGGCGTCTCCTCGACGCGGACGGCTTGGTTCCGTTCGTGCCAGCCTCCGTATCCCGCCTCCGTACGCGTGGCTCCAACGTCGACCACGACGGCGGTTTCTGTCTCCGAGAGACGAGACGAGCGTGTCATCTTACCCTGTAGACACGTGCCTCGTAAGGACGTAGCTCGAACTCCGTGCTCGCGTCGGCTTCGTCAGCGACACCGTAGCTGCTTACGACGACCTCGTCGAGAGTACCGTCGTAGCTGTCGGGGAGGCTGAAACGGGGTTCGCCGTCGAAGAAGTTGACCATCACGAGCATACGGTCGCTCTCGGCGTCTTCCTCGTCTCCACCTTCGCTCAGAGACCTCTCGTAGACGTACACCTCGGGATGGTCTTCAAGCAGAAGTTCGTAGTCGCCGTAGACAAGCACGGGATTCTCGTGGCGCGCATCGACGAGTTCACGGTAGTAGCTCAGAACCGAGCCGTCGTCCTCGCGCGCCGCTTCGACGTTGACGTTTTCGTAGTCCGAGTTGAGCTTTATCCACGGCTCCTCTTCCGAGAAGCCCGCGCCTTCGTCGCTGTTCCACTGCATCGGTGTACGCGCGTTGTCGCGTGTCCAGTAGTTCACGATGTCGCGGACGTTCTCGAAGCCTTTGATGCCGATGTCCGCCATCGCAGTCTTCGCCCTTTCGAGCGTACCCGTGTCGCGTATCTCGTCGAAGCTCTCGAATCCGGGGTTGGTCATGCCTATCTCCTCACCCTGATACACGAAAGGCGTCCCGCGGAGCGTGAACGACACGGTGGCGAGCATCTTCGCCGACTCGACACGGTACTCTTCGTCGCCGAAACGTGAGACAGCACGCGGCTGGTCATGGTTACTCCAGTAGAGACACGTCCAGCAGTCGGCTTCCTGCCAACGCGAGAAGACCTGCTTGAGTTCGACGAGGTCAACATCCGTCGTGTACCAGTCGACGGCGTCGCCACGGTCGAGTTCCATATGCTCGAAAGGTATCACGATGTCGACGCCGTCGTCGGTGTACCTCTCCGCCTCGTCGGGTGTCAAGTCGGGCATCTCCGCGACCGTAACGGCGTCGTGGGGTTCGAACGCGCGTTCGTGCAGTTCACCGACGTACTCGTGTATCTTAGGTCCGTCAACGAAATGCTCGGAGCCTACCCAGTCGCTTTCGGGGCTACCGTCGGGGAGGTCGTCGGGCTTCGAGAGAAGGTTGATAACGTCCATACGGAAGCCGTCGACGCCTTTTTCGAGCCACCAGTCGACGACTTCGACAACTTCGTCGCGCACGTCGGGGTTGCTCCAGTTGAGGTCGGGCTGTTTCTCGTGGAACAGATGCAGGTAGTGTTCACCCCTTCCAGCGTCGTACTTCCACGCCGAACCGCCGAAAGCCGACTCCCAGTTGTTGGGCGGGACGTGTTCGACGCCCTCCTCGCCCTCGGTTTCCTCGCCTTCCCTCCAGATATAGTAGTCCTCGTACTCCTCGTCGGAGTCACGCGACCTGAGGAACCACGTGTGTTCGTCCGAGGTGTGGTTCGCAACTAAGTCCATGACGAGACGTATGTCGCGGTCGTGCAGAGCGTCCAAGAGTTCCTCCCAGTCTTCCATCGTCCCGTACTCGTCATGTATCGCTTGGTAGTCGCTCACGTCGTAGCCGTAGTCGACCTGCGGCGACTCGTAGACGGGGTTGAGCCAGACCGCGTCGACGCCTAAGCCGTCTATGTAGTCGACCTTCTCGACTATACCCTGTATGTCGCCGACACCGTCGCCGTCGGAGTCGTTGAAGCTCCTCGGATATATCTGGTAGAAGACGGCTTCCTTCCACCACGTCATCGGTCAAGCCTCCTGTGGTGAGTGCGCATGAATGAACCGAGTTATGCAGGCAAGTCATATAACGTTGTCCCCGAAACAGCCGTAAGTCACCGTGTGTTTTTAGACGGCACGTCGCACAGCACGGATAGATGATAGTACTGTCGGGCGTCGCCGCCGACACGACGAACGCCGAACCGACGCCACGTATCTACGAAGACGGCGGCTTCGACTACATCCC
>JAQZDD010000100.1 GCA_028751055.1 Euryarchaeota archaeon Ods04
ACGAGGGGCGGTAGAAAGGTGAGGTTGACTGTCACGGCGGCGGTCACGGTCGCTATGTACGCGCCGCCCATTAATCCTATATGACGTTCGAACCACGGCGTCCTGCCGGTGCGTGAGAGGCGTATCTGACGGAGTTCGCGTGTTGCGAGAGCGACGCCGATGAACCCGAAGACGACGAGAACGGGCGCGAGTTCGTGTGTGCCCGCCGCCGCGCCCCATCCGCCGACTGCGACCATCACGCCGCCCGCTGTCAGCATAGTGCCGTGTGTCGCGTAGTCGGCACGGCGTGCCTCCGTGAGGCGGGCGCGACGACGTTTCACGACACGGTATCCCGCGACGACGAGGTAGCCGCTGAAGACGGCGATAGCGAGAAGGAACCAGTTCTCTATCCAGACGGAGAGCGGCACCGCTGTCGTCACGACGAAGACCATCGTCAGGACGTAGACTTGACCTGCTCTGTTATGCCGCGCGCCGCCCTTCCGCGTAACGATAGCTACGACTCCCGCCAAGAGAGCGACAACGCCCGCCGCGACGTGGGCGGTGAGTACCGCGTCGGCTACGGCGGAGTCGGCACTCGACTCTATCACGCGCCGCCACCCCGTTGAGTGTGTCTCATGTTCGTGATTTCGTCCGCCGGCACCGTGTAGCTTGTCCCAACATGTGGGGAAAACACAAAACTCTGGTTCACGGCGCGCATAGAGTGGCGTATGATAACCGCGTCCCTCCGTATCGAACTCCCCGAGGACTACTGGGTCGCCGAACTGTCGCGCGCCTTCCCCGACGCGACCTTCCGTCTCCTCTCGGGCGTCCGGACGGGCGACACTGCGGTCGAACTCGGCGAGGTCGTGGCGGAAGAACCGCACGCCGTCTCGGAGGCGATAGAGGAGCATCCGCACGTAGTCGACTACCAGCGGTTAGAGGCAGCCGACGACCGCGGAATCGCAAAGTACGAGACGACCGACACGGGCTTGTACGGCTTCGTCGAGACGGAGGGTATCCCGATAGAGTTCCCTGTCGTCGTCCGCGACGGCTGGTACGAACTCGACTTCACGGGGACGCGCGACGAGTTCGACGCCTTCCGTGCGGGCATCGAGGCGTCGGGATTCCGCCACGAACTCGTCTCTCTCGTTGAGGTCGCCGGGGAAAATGTAGACGAGGAGCTGCTGACGGAGAGACAGCGCGAGGTGCTCCAGACGGCGATGCGCGAAGGCTACTTCGAGGTGCCGCGCGACTGCACGCTCGACGAACTCGCCGACGAACTCGGCGTCGACAAGTCGACTGCGAGCGGCGTACTGCGTCGTGGCGAGGCGCGGGTTCTGAAACGTTTTCTGACGAGTGCTGGCGGGGAAAGATAATCAGATTCCGAGCGTCTCGTTCGTCGTCCGCACGCTCTCGTCCCTGTCCGCGGTACCGGCGAGCGCGCGCACCGCGTCGATGTTCTCGGGTACGACGTCGCTCTCCTGATGTATCGCTTGGAACAGGTAGAGTTCTCCGTCCTCGACGCTCACCGACTCGCGCCAGACCATGTTCTCCCATGCGTCGCCGCGCGGGCGTCCCTCGTCGAGCATCATCTCCTTGATTTCGGCTGTGCTCGACACGCCGTCTTCGGGTTCGACGAAACGGACACGCGACTCGCCTTCGAGCGTCTCGATGACCTCCTCGCGCGACGCCGTCGTCTCGACGTTGAGCGAATGCACGTGCATCAGGGTCGCGGGAACCTTGAAGCCCGTCGTCGTTATGTCGACATCCATGACGGTCCGGACATCGGGTCCGTGGTGCGACGGTATCGTTACGGGGTTGGGGAGTATGTCGTTGATAGGTCCGCGTCCGTGTTGTGCAGGGTCACCGCCACGGCGGACGAGCGTCGCGCGCACCTTACCGATTCCGTGGTCGCGTTCGAGCGGATGGAGGACGCGCAGGAGACCTGTCGTGTTGCACGAGACGACGCGGACGCTCTCCGCCCCGACGCAGTCACCGTAGTTCGCGGCGGCGTTGAAACTGCGCTCCGCGACGTCGTCGTCCTCGCCCCCTTGGAAGATTGCCTTCACGTCGTGGTCGTCGTACATACTCGCGTTCTGCGCGCCGACGCCCGACGGTGTGGCGTCGACGACGACCTCGGCGCGTTCGAGCATCTCGTTCACGTCGCCGGCTATCTCGATTCCCGCCTCGGCGAACTCGTCGGCGCGCTCCTCGACTGCGGCGTACAGCGGATAGCCGTTCTCGACTGCGTTCCGCGCCTCGAAGTTGGGCTTCGTCTTCGCCACGCCAACGACCTGCATGTCGTCCTGTAGTGCGACCGCGTCGGCTACGCGTTTACCTATCGTGCCGTATCCGTTGACTGCTACGTCGACCATTTGGAGGACAGATGTTAGGAGCGCGCTTTAGGCTTTCGAGTCTTCACAGGCGTCGAAGCCCGCGAGGACGCCCAGACCGTCGTCGCTTCCGAGTATCTCGCGCGACGCGCGCTCGGGATGCGGCATCATCGCTGCGACGTTGCGCGTCTCGCCGACGATACCCGCGATGTTGTCGACGCTCCCGTTCGGATTTGCGGCGTCGGTCGCATCTCCGTCTTCGTTGACGTACCGGAACAGAACGCGGTCGTCGTCCACGAGCGCGTCTAAGTCGTCGGGGACGTACCGACCTTCGGCGTGCGCAATCGGTATCTCGATTACGTCGCCCTCCTCAAACTCGCGCGTGAACGGCGTGTCGGTCGTCTCGACGCGCAGGTACGTCGGTTCGCACTGGAACTTAGCGGACTCGTTGGGTGCGTACGCTCCCTGCACGATACCCGACTCACACAGAATCTGCGCGCCGTTGCATATGCCGAGCACTGGCGCGCCGTTCTCGACGTGTTCGCGCACGCGTTCCATGACGGGTGTGCGTGCCGCCATCGCTCCGGCGCGGAGGTAGTCGCCGTAAGAGAAGCCGCCGGGTAGGACGACCGCGTCGGCATCCGCCACGTCGTCCTCGTCCTTGTACCAGACGACTTCGGCGGACACGTCGATATGTCCGAAAGCCTTCACGACATCGCGGTCGCAGTTAGAGCCGCCGAAACTGAGTACCGCTACGGTCATCGCACCTCGACTGTGTAGTCGTGTATCGTCGGATTGGCGAGCAGAGCCTCACACATTTCCTCGGCTTCCTCGCGCGCAGTCTCCTTGTTCTCGGCGTCGAACTCGACGACGTACTCGTCGGCGGTGTGCAGGTCGTCGATGTCGAAGCCGAGACGTTCGAGCGACTTTCTGATAGTCTTCGCCTCGGGGTCTAAGACGCCCTCCTTGAGCGTGACGCGTACAACAGCCTCGTATGTCATCTTGTGTTCATCTTCGGGTTTGGGAAGTAATACTTCTTGCCCTTCTCCCTCTATCGAGACTGAAACAGAAATTTTAGTCTACGGAAGAGTTATGAAATTAACCGCACAACTACGGCGTATGAGACGCAGAAGATTCGTGAAGACGGCGGGCGCGCTGACAGTCGTAGGTGTGGCGGGGTGTCTCGACGGAGACGAACCCGGCGAAGGGGACGACGGCAACGGCGACGGAGGGGGCGGTAACGGAAACGACGGCAACGACGGAAACGGAACGAACGGAGAAGGAGAACGAGAGACGAACGTCGTCTGGGAACACGGCGTCGGCGGACGTGTCGACGTCGCGCGGGACGGCACGGTCTACGGACGTGAGGAGTTTACCGACGAAGACGGACAGGGCGGCGTCTTCGCGCTTGACGCGTCGGACGGCGACCATAGATGGACGTACGGCGAGACGGGTGGGTATACGACGTACACCGCGCCGGTCGTCGACGACGCTGTCTACTTCGGCTGGGCGGACGACGCCATCGGGAGCGGAACAGGCAGTCTCCACGCGCTCGAAACGGACGGCGAAGAACGCTGGGAGCGCGACGTTGGAAGCGTCTACGACGCACCTGTCGTCCGTGACGGTACCGTATACGCCGGTACGGACAGAGGCGTCGTGTTCGCCTTCGACGCCGAAGACGGAGAGCAACTCTGGAACTTCGAACCTTTCTCCGACGAAGACGCGCCGGCACCGACGAGTCCGTCCGTCGAAGCCGTCTCCGCGGGTATCGTCTACGTCACCGCCGAAGGCGCCCTATACGCTCTCAACGCAGAGGACGGAGACGAAACATGGAGATACGAAGGTGACGACCGCTTGTCGACCGCCGAGGTTGCCGACGGGACGGTCTACGCGACCCTGACAGGACGTGTCGCAGCGTTCGCCGACGGCGAAGAACTTTGGAGCCACGAGGTTGAAGGAACCAACTCTTGGATACGCGGCGTGAGACACGGAAACGTCTACTTCAGACACTCCTACGACCTGCACGCCGTCGACGCGGAGGACGGCGACGAACTCTGGTCGGTCGGCTTCGGAGACCATTATTCGACGGCGTTCGACGACGAGACTGTCTACGCGGGAGCGAGCGACGTGACCGCCTTCTCGTCCGACGGCGACGAAAAGTGGTCGGTGGGGTTGGACGACATCGAAATCAAAGGAATCTCACCCACCGACGGAGAGGTTCGCGCAGTCACCGAAGAAGGAGTCTACCGGATAGAAGACGGCGAGGTCGTCTGGTATGTCGAACTACCCGAAGCCGGCGTGCGTAGCCATCTCTTCGGGGACGAACACGTCTACGTCGGCACGCGCGAGAAAGTCTACGCCGTCTCGTTATAGCTTCGTCTCTATCCTTTCGACCACATCGTCAAGTTCGGGCGCGTCGAAAAGTTTGCGCTCGGTGTAGACGTTGGCTCCGGAACGGTACAGGTCGCTCGCAGTAAGCTTCACGTCCTCGGGAAGCGGCTTCGGCTGTACGTCGCAGAGTTCGCGCCAGTCCGCCACGCCGCGGTCGTCCGCCTCCTGCTTCGCGTCGCCGACGGAGTCGACCCAGTCGGGGTCGTAAGTCTTGTAGAACTGGCGCAGGAACTCCTTGCTTATCTGCGTGCCGTCGCGCAGAAAACGGTTCTCGTCGAACGTACCTGCCACGTCGGCGACCTTTACCGTCCCGTCGTGGTAGAGGCACTCTATCTTGCCGTCCTGATGCGAAAGACCGACATCTGCTGCGTGCTCGGTGATAACGTCGTTGACGTGGCGCGCCGTCTCGCGTAACGTCTCGAAACCGTCCTCGTCGAGACCGCTCACGCGTCGCGCTTCGTCGTCGCTAAGATACCTGTCTTTCTCCTCGAACTTCGTCGAGAACTCGACAAGAGGTTCGTCGAGTTCGACGGTCTCGCCTTCTGTCCATCCGTCTATCTCCAAACCGAGTTCGGAAGGCTCGTACCGTGACC
>JAQZDD010000345.1 GCA_028751055.1 Euryarchaeota archaeon Ods04
CCTCGCCGTCGTCGAACTCGAAGCTTCGACCGGACGTGTCTCTGCCCTCGACGGGTTCGGCTGCGCCCAGCGACGCCTCTACATCGAAGGCTTCCACGGGGTCGGATTCCGGCTCTGGCTCATTATCGACGGGGGACAGACAGCCCGCCGACAGACAGACCGACGCCAGTAGGAACTCACGTCTTCGCACTCTGTCTTGCTCTTCGTGCCGACCACGGATAAGCTTCGAACTCTGACGCGGTGGACACGAAGCCGTACAGAAGAAGGCTTACCTCGGTGCCGCCACAACTTCGGTTATGAGTTCGGTACCGGAACGGAGCGAGATAGAAGAGGAGTACAGATGGGACCTGAGTTCGCTCTACGCAGACGACGAAGACTGGGAGGAAGCGTACGGGCGTGCCGAAGAACTTGTGCAGGAGCTATCGGATTACGAGGGACACGCCACGGAGGACGCGGGCACGCTGAAGGAGGCGATGGAGAAGTACGAGGAGACGATGCGTACGGTTTCGAACGTCGCCGCGTACGCACGGATGCGTCGGGACGAGGACACGACGGACGACAGGTATCAGGGACTGACGGCGCGTGCGATGTCGCTCGTTTCGGAGGCTAAGTCGGCGGCTTCGTTCCTCGAACCCGAGATACAGGAACTCGACGAGGACGCCGTCGACGACATGATAGCCGAGGAGCCTGAGCTAGAGACGTACGAACACTACTTCGACGACGTTCTCCGTATGAAGGAGCACACGCGGTCATCGGAGGTCGAGGAACTCCTCGCCGAACTGAGCGAGGTCACGGGCGCGCCCGGCGAACTGTATGACACGCTCACGAACGCTGACATTGAGTTCCCTGCCGTCGAAGACCCCGAAGGCGAAACGAGACAGATTACGCTCAACAGCTTCACAAAGCTCCAGAAACACCCCGACCGCGACTTCCGGAGGCAGGTCTACGAGGAGTTCTACGACGAGTGGGAGACAGTAAGAAACGTCGTCGGTGCGGCGTACAGGAACTCGGTGAAGGCGGACGTAAAGCTCGCACGCGCACGGAACTACGAGACGGCACGCGAAGCCGCGCTCGACGGACCGAACGTCCCCGTGGAGGTCTACGACACGCTCGTCGAGACCGTCAGAGACCGTCTCGGCGTTCTCCACCGCCACGCCGAGCTAAAACGCGAGGCGATAGACGCCGACGAACTCCGTATGTGGGACCTCTACGTTCCCGTCGTGCAGGAGGAGTCGCCTGAGATTGGATACGAAGGCGCGTGCGACCATATCGTCGAGGCGGTCGCACCCCTCGGCGACGGCTACCGGACGCGTCTCTCCGAAGGTCTCGACTCACGGTGGGTCGACGTCTACGAGACGGAGAACAAGCAGTCGGGCGCGTACTCGGGCGGAACGTACGACTCACAGCCTCTCGTCCTGATGAACTATCAGGACGACGTGAAGTCGATGTACACGCTCGCGCACGAACTCGGGCACTCGATGCATTCGGAGTACACGAAAGAGGAACAGCCATACATCTACTCGGGATACGAGATATTCGTCGCCGAGGTAGCGTCGACGGTCAACGAGACGCTGCTGACGCACCATCTTCTTGAGACTGTCGAAGACGAACGTCTGCGCAGACACGTCCTCAACGAGTACCTCGAAAGATTCCGTTCGACGCTGTTCCGACAGACGATGTTCGCCGAGTTCGAACACCGGACACACGAGATGTCCGAGGAGGGCGAACCGCTGACGCCCGACCGTCTCGACGACCTGTACAGGAACCTGAAGACGGATTACTACGAACCCGCCGTCGTTGACGAACGTATCGCACGCGAATGGATGCGTATCCCGCACTTCTACAGGGCGTTCTACGTCTACCAGTACGCGACGGGTATATCGGCGGCTGTTGCACTCGCCGACTGCATCATAGAGGAAGGAGAAGAC
>JAQZDD010000136.1 GCA_028751055.1 Euryarchaeota archaeon Ods04
CCGCGCCGCTCTTGACGACGACGAGGGACGCACACCCGTCGATGTCGTCGACGAACGCGACCTCCGGAAGGCGGACGACGACGTGACGGTTGAGGCGACACGCGAGGCTGTCGAGGAGAACCCCGACGCTGTACAGGACTATCTCGGAGGCGACGACGAGGCGATAAACTACCTAGTCGGACAGGTGATGCAGAAGACTGGCGGGAGCGCGGACCCCGCAGTCGTCAACGATGTTTTACGTGATGAGATAGCACAGAAACAGGAAGGCTGAGTCCGGAGCGGGGCAGGCTCCGGAGGAGACGACGAGCAGGCTTTGTATCTTGGTTCCGCAGAGGTTGCGGTACTCTGTCTACGTCGTCACGACCACCCCCTCGGCTCCAGGACGTTTGCTGGGAGGCGGAGCCACCCTCTGTGTCATCTTCTTACATCCGGAGCACAGGTTGCCGTACTCGTTCTCTTCGAGAACGGCGAGTGCGTACTCCATGGCTTCCTCGCGGAGCTTTACTGAGTGGAACTCACCGCCGCATGTTGGGCACGTCGCCGATGTCACGGGCGACCTCCGTGGGTACTGCCGCAGCAGCTACACATCGATGTCTTCTTTTCGTAGTCCCATACCATCGCACCTTCACCGCAGTCTTCGCACGCCATGTAGCTGGCTGTGCGGTAGACCACCGACCGGCTTCCTTTGTTGAACGTTTTTCCTTCGACGCTCATTACATTACACAGATTAGTCCGTACTGACTTAAACCTTACTATCCGTTCAGTTATCTGTCATTTTCTGCCATGTATATGCCTAAATAATGCTTAAAACATTAGTCTATGGCGAAATTAAGCGAAAAAACAAGACATATGTTTTCAGAAGGAGACATAATCTGATGTATGACATATCTAAGGCGGTTAGATGCCGAGGAAACAGCTTCGTATCCGCGAATAAGGTTGATAACATGGTCTTTTGAAACTCTTTTGATGTAATATGTGAACTCATTTGTCGTACGTGGGCGCGCTCCGTCTCAGGGGCATTTTTTACAATCAAGTTTTATATAATACGAAGAACAACTGCAAATCATGTCCGGAGACGACACGGAAGACGCCGAGTCAGGCTTGTATGCACGCAGCTTCGGAGAGCCGCGCTTCTCCGAGGAGTCCTACGGCTACTGGGTATCCGTCGCGGGCGCGCTACTCGTTCTCGGGGGCGTCCTCGTCTACCTTCTCGGAACCATGTCGACACGAGGAAGCCCTGTCTTCTGGACTACTCGGCAGGCTGGTGTCGTCTTGGCTGGTGCAGGTGTCCCGCTCCTTGTGCTCGGCTTCGTCTACCGTCTGCCTGTCTCCGAGGGCGTCTACCGTACAGCCACCGCGGGCGTCGTCGTCTGTGTCGTCGCTCTTGCGGCTTTCGTCCGTTTCTACCCCGACGGCTGGAACGTACAGCCCGGAAGCCCCGTGACTGACAGAAGCTCTCAGGTTACAGCGGTCTACGCCGTCGGCTTCCTCTTCGTCGTCTTCTCGGCTACCGTTCTGCCCGTGCTTGCGGAGAGACGTGACGAGGTGCTTGACTCCGTGTCGGTGCCCGAGAGCGGCGCGAGGTTTGAGGTCTTCCGCGATGTCTCCGCAGACTGGCGTTGGATTCTCCGTGACGACAAGGGAAATACCGTCGCCGACTCTGACGTGGGATATCCGACCGAGAGCGACGCCGAAAGGAGCGTCAAGGAGTTCCGCGACGAGGTCTTCGGCGCGTCGGTCGAGACGCGTGACGTTCTGGACGAGTACCTCCGTACCGGTGCCGAGGAGGTCGATTTCGTGGAAGGTGGCGGACAGCCTGCTCTGGAGAGCGGGACGGCTGAGACAGTCTCGACGGAGCGGACTGCTGAGACGACGACGGAAGCCACGGAAGAGGCACACGAGAGTCGGAGACAAAGAGCAAGTTCAAGTGCAACTCCGAGTCCGAATCAGGATGAGCGCGCGAGCCACCGTCCTATCTTCGAGGTTTACGACGAAGGCGACGGAACTCGTTGGCGTCTCGTCGACGAGCGCGACGACGCAGTCGCATTCTCCCCGCTCTACTCTTCGTGGTCGGAGGCGGAAGACTCCGCACGCTCGGTTCGGAACGACGCACAGGACGCTGAAATCCTCGTCTCCGAACCCGCGTGTGTCGCAGTCTACCGCGACGGAACCGGAAGATGGCGTTGGAGCCTCCGTGGTGACGACGGCGAAGTCGTCGCTGTCACGGGCGACGGAGGCTACGTCGAACGCGACGGCGTCGACACGGCACTCGAACGTCTCGGAGACGGCGAAGAGACGGAGGCGCGCCTCTACGAAGCCGAGGACGGCTGGCGTTGGAGCGTCCGACACGCCAACGGCGAGACACTCGCCGAGTCGCCGACAGGTCACGACGACAGAGAAGAGGCGGAGAAGACGGCGGGGGACGTCTCGCGTCTCGTCTCGGAAGCGGATGTCTCAGAGGTAGGCGACACCTACTTCGTCGTGCACAGGCGTGGAAGCGAGCGAGACGGTAACGCGAGATGGGAATGGAGACTCGTTGAACCGGACGGACGTACGTTAGCCTTCTCGGGCGACGTCGTCCACGCGGACGCCGAGGTAGCGACCGACGCCGTCGACGTAGTGCGGAGCCTTGCGTCGGATGCAGTCGTCGGATAATACGTTTGTTGCTCGGTCGACAGTGTCTGCTACTCCTCTAACCGTCTCAACGTCTTTCATGTATGGAAAACTCTTTTTACTTCCACGTACAATCAAACACAACTAGTGATAGAAATGCCAGAAGGAACAGTGAAGTTTTTCCACGACGACAAGAAGTACGGATTCATAGAGATGGGGGACGGCGACGAAGATGTCTTCTTCCACATATCGGAGGTTCGCGGTGCGGTCATAGAGGAGGGCGAGAAGGTCAAGTTCCGTGTCGAGGAGGGTGAGGACGGTCCGCGTGCCGCCGATGTGGCGCGACAGACGTAAGCAGGTCTGGAACGTAACCGTCTTTAGACAGCCTGTTCTGTTTCGAACATGGAGATAACCGAGGGCGTCTACCCCGCTTTGGTGACGCCGTTCGACTCCGACGGAGAGGTCGACTACGGCGCGTTGGGCGACGTAATCGAATACGTCGAGGACGCGGGAGTCGACGGCGTCGTTCCGTGCGGCTCGACCGGAGAGAGCGCGACGCTTACGCACGAGGAGCACAAGAAGGTCGTCGAGTACACCGTCGAAAAAGCGGAGACGAAGGTCGTCGCAGGTAGCGGCTCGAACTCGACGCACGAGGCACTCGAACTCACCAAACACGCCGACGAGGCGGGTGCTGACGGCGCGCTCCTGATATCGCCGTACTACAACATCCCTAACGACACGGGTCTCGTCGAACATTACGAGACGGTCGCCGATGCTGTCGACATACCCCTACTCGTCTACAACGTCCCCGGGAGGACGGGTCACAATATACCCGACGACGTGATTGTCGAACTCGCAAGCCACGACGGAATAGCGGGCATCAAGGAGGCGAGCGGCGACATCAACAAGATAAGCAGGCTCTGTGCGCGTACACGCGACAAGGAGTTCGACGTCGTGTCGGGCGACGACTCGATGACGCTTCCGCTTTTGAGCGTCGGAGGAACGGGCGTCATCAGCGTCACGGCGAACATCTTCCCGCGTGCGATGTGCGAACTCGTCGATGCGGCACGCCAAGGCGACTACGAGAGAGCACGCGAGACACACGCCGAACTCATGCCGGTCTTCGACGCGATGTTCGTCGAAACAAACCCGATTCCTGTCAAGATAGCGTGCGAAGAACTCGGTCTGTGTGGCTCCGACCTCCGTCTGCCGCTAAGCGACGACGTTCCCGACGAGAGCGTCGACGAGATACTCGGCGCGGTCAGAGGATTCGAGGGAGAATGACCCTGAAAGTCGTCGTAGTCGGAGCGACGGGACGCACCGGTGGTCTTGTGGCTGAGGTAGCGCGCGAGAAGGACGACGCTTACGACTACGTCGGCGGCGTTGCGAGCGAACCACACGGCGACGACGTTGTGGGCTTCGACGGAGCGCGTGCCCTTTTCGACGAGGCGGACGCAGTCGTCGACTTCTCGACGCCGGACGCAACCGAGCGTGCCGCTGAGTTGGCGCGCGAGACACGGACGCCTCTCGTGACAGGCACGACCGCGTTAGACGACGCCGCGGAGGACGCTCTCGACGCCGCCGCCGAGCGTGTCGCAGTCGTCCGTTCGAGCAACTTCGCACGTGGCGTCAACGTCTTCTGGGAGGTTGTCGAACGTGCCGCCTCGTTGCTGCCGAACGCTGACTTCGAGGTTAC
>JAQZDD010000395.1 GCA_028751055.1 Euryarchaeota archaeon Ods04
ATCCGCGCAGGTTCCGAGGAGTCAGGCGATACGCAACGCCGCCAACGACGGAAAGACGCTCTTCGCGTCCGACGCTTCTTCGACGACGGCGGAGCGCGCACGCGAAGCGTTTATGGAGAATGCCGAGGAACTTCTTAAACGACTATGACCGAGGGCGAAGAAGACGGTGACGACATAGACGCACTGAGGGAGCAGACACGTGGAGGGGACAGGATATCGGCGGACTCCGGAAGGGTGCAAGACGGAAACAAGACGAATGAGGCGGACGAGACAGAAGGGACGGACGAGACGGATGAGATGGAAGAGACAGAAGGGACGGACGAGATGGACGATACAGACGGAGATGATGAAAACGACCGAAACGAATCGGATGGGCGCGAGCGGGAAGGCACACGGACATCTCGACAGGTGTCGGCGAAGTCTTCGTCGCCGTCTCCTTCCGACACCTTCGAGACCGTCTTCGCCGAGCGCGCACGACGCGCCGAGAGCGGTGTCGACCCGCGTACTGTCTCAGCGACAGACCCCGCTCTAAGCGCGCTTCTCCTCTCCCTGCAGGAGGTCGGTGAACTTGACGCCGTCGGCAAGGCTATCGCGGAAGAGTTCGGCGCGCCCGAACCGCCCGAGTACGACCGCGACGCTGTGGCGCGCCTCGCCGTCGCGTATGCTCTGAGGGAGACGGCACCCGAGTACTTCGAGGTGCTCGCTGAGCGCGTGTAGCCGCCGATAGGTCCGCGTATACTGTCTTATCCGCCGACGAAAACTTTACGAGCCGAGAAAACGAGGTTGGGTTTTATTATCTGACGGGTACTACCGTCTGTCCATGTCACAGAGAACCGAAACGGTTGGAGACACGGAGAAAGACGAGATATACGTCGACGTCGCTAAGCCCATAATCAAGTTCGCTGTCGCGGCTGGTGTTCTCGTCGCGCTCTGGTGGGTCGTTCTCAACGTCGAGGCTACCTCTGAGATAACCGCCTCGATACCTGGTACGGCTGAGTCGGTTACGGCTGGCGAGATAATATCGTCGTTCCTAACTCTCTTTCTCTTCGCCGCAGTTCTGAAGTTCTCAGCCGACCTCGGCAAGGTCTTGGAGGATGCCACCGACCTGCCTGCTCTTTCCACTATCTCGAAGCTCATTGGTCTCATCGTCGGTCTCGTCTTCGCGCACCAGATGTTCGGCTGGATTACTGACATATTCCCCGTGTACGCCAGCCACTACGACCTCGCGTTCCTCGTCGTCGGTCTGGTAGTAGGCGGCGTCATAGGTCTCGTTCTGTACATGAACGTCGACGAGATAATCGAAGAGCTTGGATAGCGTAAGCCGGTAGGTCTCACGGTATGAATGACTGTCCCTTCGACGGCTGCGGCTTCTCCGGTATGCGTATGAGCCTGCACCAGCACCTCATAGAAGAGCACGCCGACGCCGTTGAACGCGAAGGCGCGGAGTACGTCTACGCCTGCCCTGTCTGCGGCGACGAGACACGTCTCGCGCCCGAGACGGTCGGTGACGACGAGGACAAAACGTTGGAGGAGTTCGGCAACGAGATACGTATGCTAGCCTTCGACGCTCTGCTCGACCATCTGGAGGAGGAGCA
>JAQZDD010000068.1 GCA_028751055.1 Euryarchaeota archaeon Ods04
CAGACCACGTCGCCGCGTCTAAAAGTTCTCCTCGACATCTTCCTCAGCGTGTTCCGTCCACTCGTCCATCTCTTCCTCTCCGAGACGGTCGTTGAGTGCCTCAGTGGTTGCTACCATAGCGGAAAGTCCCGCGAGCCTGTCTTCCCTCTCCAGCGTCCAGTACTTGCCTTTGTGGCGAACTATACCCTTCTCTTCGAGACGCGAGAGTAACACACCTACGCTGCCGTCGGGTACGTCGACCTCGGTTTCTATCTCCTTCGGCGTGAACGCCTTGTCTTTGTGTTCGAGAAGAAACTCGACGACTTCCCACTGGTTCGTGTCCCTGTCTATTTCGAGCGCGTTCTCGGGTGCCTTCTCGAACTCGTCTACCTCTATCGGCATCGTGTTATATTATGTTACTGAACGTTAATATCTGTTACTCCGTCTCGGTTCGACCGTCTGACCGTCTCAGTACCTTATCTCGAACCCGTCGAACTCGTCCGTCGCCTCCTCCCACTCGACCTCGACGTTCTCCACCTCGGCGCGCGGGCTTCCTTCGTGGCACCACTCTACCATCTCCTCCACCGCGTCCTCGTCGCCTTCGAAGACGGCTTCGACACGTCCGTCGTCGAGGTTGCGTACCCAGCCACTCACGTTCTTTTCGCGCGCCGTGTCGCGCGTGTTGGCTCTGTAGTAGACACCCTGCACCTTCCCCGAAACGAAGACGTGTGCTCTCGTCTCGCTCATGCCCAAAGATTGTCTCTGTAACTCAAACGTTTTACGCCGCCGCGGTCTACGCCGTCCATGGCAACTCCTTTCGAACGTATACCGCCCGTCCCCGAGGCGGACGAGATGATAGACGCCGCTTTTGCGAAGGCGGCACGTGTCTCGGAAACGTCTTCTGGCTTTGAGTCACAGCAGGGGATGACGAACTTGGCGGCGAACCGTATCTCGTCGCGTCTCGGGCAGGTCGTCGAGGGATTTCCGTCGTTCGACCGTCTCGAAGGGTTCTATCTCGCTGTCGCTCACGCCGCCGTCGATGTTGACGAGGTACGCAAAGCGTTGGCGCGTGTCGACTGGGCTTCGGAACAGGTCGAACGTATCGCCGACGACGCACAGAGCGAAATCTCGAAGGCGGAGACGACAGACGAGGCGATACAGGCACGCAAACGCGCGTTCGCACGTATGTCGTCCGTCGTCGAACGCGTGGAGGACGCGCTCGAAACGCTCCGTGAGGCGCGCGCACGTCTCGTCGCCGTTCCCGAGGTGCGCGACCTGCCCACAGCAGTTTTGGCGGGCGCGCCGAACGTCGGCAAGTCGACGCTCCTGTCAGCGATAACGCGCGCGTCGCCCGAGATAGAGAGCTACGCCTTCACGACGAAAGGTATCGGTATGGGGCATATCGAGGACGACGACACGTACAGGACGTACCAAGTCGTCGACACTCCCGGTCTGCTCGACCGCCCCGCCGACGAACGCAACGAGATGGAGGCGCAGGCGGTCGAGGCTCTCGAACACCTTGCAGACCTCGTCGTCTTCGTCGTCGACCCGTCCGAGACGTGCGGCTACACCGTCGAGCAACAGGAGGCACTCTTGGACGAGATACGCGGATTCGACGTTCCCGTCTTGGTCGTCTCGAACAAGGCGGACTTAGGCGACGTATACGAATCCGCAGACGTGACAGTCACGGCGACCGAAGAAGGGGGTGCGGACGCCGTACATGAAGCCGTAGTCGAGAAACTACGCCGTGTAACCGACGACGAGGTCAGCCCCGAAAACGACCGTCAAAAACCGTGAGTCTATTATCCCCTGAATGACAACAACGGTCAAGAATGCCAATACGAGACGACCTCGACAAGGTTCTTTTGATCGGCTCGGGACCAATCGTAATAGGACAGGCTGCTGAGTTCGACTACTCGGGTTCGCAGGCGTGCCGT
The DNA here is from genome assembly GCA_028751055.1 of Euryarchaeota archaeon Ods04. Taxonomy (GTDB): domain Archaea; phylum Halobacteriota; class Halobacteria; order Halobacteriales; family Halorutilaceae; genus Halorutilus. Next base: position 1,917 of record JAQZDD010000068.1, read on the forward strand.
GCGATACGCGAGGAGGGCATCGAGGTCGTCCTCGTCAACTCGAATCCGGCGACCATAATGACCGACCCTGAGATAGCCGACGAGGTCTATCTCGAACCCCTTGAACCCGAGTACGTCGAGGAGATAATAAAGAAGGAACAGCCCGACGGTCTGATTTCGAGCTTAGGCGGGCAGACAGGGCTGAACGTCTCCGCGCAACTTGCCGAGAGCGGCGTCTTGGAGGAGAACGGCGTTGAACTACTCGGCACCAACCTTGAAACCATACACAAGTCGGAAGACCGCGAGCAGTTCGCCCAGTTCTTGGACGAGATAGACGAGGACACGGCGCGGTCGATGACGATAGAGAGCATGGACGAGATAGACGACGTAATCGAGAAGTTCGGTCTGCCCGTCATCATGCGTACGACGTACACGCTCGGAGGGAGCGGGAGCGGAATCGTCCGCACGCGCGACGAACTCGAACGACGTGTCGAGAAAGGTCTCGAACTCTCGATGAACAACGAGGTCACGGTAGACGAGTCGATAGAGGGCTGGAAGGAGTTTGAGTACGAGGTCATACGCGACAAGAACGACACCACCATCACCATCTGTAACATGGAGAACATCGACAAGATGGGCATCCATACAGGGGAGTCGACGGTCGTCACGCCCTCGCAGACGGTGAGCGACGACGTTCACCAGCGTATGCGCTCCACCGGAATACGTGTCATACGCGCGCTCGGAATCGTCGGCGGCTGTAACATTCAGTTGGCGTACAACGACGAGACGGACGAAATCAAGGTCGTTGAGGTCAACCCGCGCGTCTCGCGTTCGTCCGCGCTCGCCTCGAAGGCGACCGGATACCCGATTGCTCGTGTGACCGCCAAAATCATCGCCGGAAAGACGCTCGACGAAATCGAGAACGACATAACCAAGGAGACGCCCGCCGCGTTCGAACCCACTATCGACTACGTCGTCACCAAGATACCCCGCTGGCCCTTCGACAAGTTCCCCAACGTCGACCGCACCATCGGAAGCGCGATGAAGTCGACGGGCGAAGTGATGAGCATAGGTCGTACGTTCGAGGAGTCGCTCAAGAAGGCTCTGCGTTCACTCGACATCGTAGAACCCGAGTTCGGGAGCGACGAGGAGGTGCGCCGGTACTTAGAGACTCCGACCGACATACGTATGTTCGCGTGCATAGAGGCGTTCCGCCGCGACTTCAGCGTCAACGAGGTCGCCGAACTCACCGACTTCGACACGTGGTACGTCGCACGGATGAAGAAGATAGCCGACATGGAGGCGGACCTCGCCGACGGTCTGACTGAGGAACGTGTACGCCGCGCCAAACGTCTCGGCTTCACGGACGACGAGATTGCTGACTGCGCCGACGTTACGCGCGCCGACGCCGAGGAACTCCGTAACGACGCCACGTACAAGATGGTCGACACGTGCGCGGCGGAGTTCGAGGCGGAGACGCCCTACTACTACTCGTCTTGGGAGTCGGTAAACGAGGTCAAGCAGACGGAGGGCGAAAAGGTTCTAATCGTCGGTGCGGGACCGATACGTATCGGACAGGGAGTCGAGTTCGACTACTGTACCGTACACGCTGTACAGGCGTTGAAGAACCGCGGGTACGAGGCGCAGATAGTCAACAACAACCCCGAAACCGTCTCGACAGACTACGACACATCCGACAAGCTGTTCTTCGACCCTCTGACGCTTGAAGACGTGGTCAACATCGTTGAGACTGAGAACGTCGACGACGTTATGACACAGTTCGGCGGACAGACGAGCGTCAACCTTGCGGTTCCGCTCGCCGAGGAGTTCGAACGTAAGGGCATAGACGCGCAGGTCGTCGGAACCACGCCCGACTCGATGGACTTAGCCGAGGACCGTGACAGGTTCAACGCTCTCATGGACGAGATGGGTGTTCAACAGCCCGAGGGCGGAACAGGACATTCGGAGGAGGAGGCACTCGAAATTGCCGACGAAATCGGCTATCCCGTTCTCGTCCGTCCGAGTTACGTCCTCGGGGGACGCGCGATGGAGGTCGTCTGGGACGAACTCGAACTCCGCGAGTACATGCAGGAGGCTGTACGCGTCTCGCCCGACCATCCGATACTCATCGACAACTTCCTCGCCGACGCAGTCGAACTTGACCTTGACGCAGTGAGCGACGGCGAGAACGTCCTCATCGGCGGAATCATGGAACATATCGAGGCGGCGGGCGTTCACAGCGGAGACTCGGCGTGCGTCCTGCCTCCGCAGAACGTCGACGAGGAGGTTCTCGACACGGCGCGCGACTACGTCCGGCGTATAGCACGCGCGCTCGACGTGAAAGGTCTTCTCAACGTCCAGATGGCTGTACAGGACGGCGAGGTCTACGTCCTAGAGGCGAACCCACGTTCGTCGCGCACCATACCTTTCGTGAGCAAGGCTGTCGGAATACCGCTCGCAAAGGTCGCTGCCGAGGTCATGATGGGTCACTCGCTCGACGAACTCGGATACGAGGACGAACCCTACGGCGACCATGTCTCCGTCAAGGAGGTCGTTCTTCCGTTCGACCGTCTTGAGGAGGTGTCGCCCACACTCTCGCCCGAGATGAAGTCGACGGGCGAGGTCATGGGCGTCGACTACGGCTTCGGACGCGCCTTCTACAAGGCGGAACTCGCCGCGGGCAACGAACTCCCCAAGGAGGGCACGGTCTTCGTGAGCGTCCGCGACAAGGACAAGGACGACATCATCGACGTGGCACGTGGCTTCGACGAGATGGGCTTCGACATCGTTGCGACAGGAGGCACACAGGAGCACCTCGCCGAACACGGTATCGAAGCCGAGTATATCGAGAAGGTTCACGAGTCGTCGCCCAACGTCGTCGACCTGATGAAACGCGACGAGGTCGACCTCATCATAAACACGCCCGACGAGAAAAGCGCGCGTGAGGACGGTGCCGACATACGCCGTGCCGCCGTCGACCGTGACGTGCCGTACATCACGACGATACGTGCCGCGGAAGCCGCCGTCGACGCCGTCGAGTCGGCGCGCGAAGGAGAACTCGTCGTCAAGTCGATAAACGATTACCTCGACGGCTCTTAGACCGTAGCTTTCGCGGAAGCAGTTACGGGGACAGGGACGGAACGGACAGCCTTATTCGTACTCGCTGTCATATCAGGGTATGTCGAAAAGACAGAACGCCGCGCTTGTAGCTGCGTTCGTCGGTCTGGTCGCCCTGTATATCGTCAGCAACGTACCCAGCCTTTATGCAGACTACCTCTGGTTCGCGTCGCTCGAATACGAGTCGGTCTTCGTAAAGATACTCGTCTACCGTTCGGTGACTTTCTTCGTCTTCGCGTTCGTCGCATTCGCCTTCCTGTACACGAGCTTCCGTGTTGCGGTACGTAACATAAGGAAACACCAGCCATACCAGCCGTCGGCGTGGTTCACCGTCGGAATAATCCTGCTGTCTGTCGTAATCGGCTCCGCCTACTCGGGTGTGTGGGAGACCTTCCTTCTGTTCCTCAACTCCGAGCCGTTCGTTCAGGGCGGCGAGGAGATAGTCGACCCGTACTTCGGACAGTCGGTCGCTTTCTACGTCTTTGTGCTTCCTGCGTACGAACTCGTCGTCGGATACCTCCTGTTCCTCACCATCCTTTCGCTCGCGGTCGGCGTCGGTCTGTACGCCTACGAGTTCGGTCTGGAGGAGTACGAGGACGCCATAGGCGTCGACGAACTCGACACGACCAAGATAGAGTTCGACCCCGTTCTTCTGCTTGAACGTATCAAGCAGTACGCGTACGGACACGTCACGGCGACCGTCGGAGTCTTCTTGGTCTTCCTGTCTTTCAACTTCTACCTTTCGCGTTTCGGACTCGTCTACTCCGAGAGCGGTGCGGTCTTCGGAGTCGGCGCGACCGAAGCCGCCGTCTCCAGCCCCGTTCTTCTGGTGCTTACTGTCTTGGCGTTCGTGGGCGGACTCGCGTGTATCGTCAACCTACGTATCCGAGAGACACGCGTCGTATACGCTGCCGTCGGTATCGTCCTCGTCGTAGGACTTCTCGGTACGGCGGGCGCGCTCCTGCATCAGGGCTATATCGTCGAACCGGACGAGTTCAACCAGGAAGAGGAGTATCTTTCGAACGAGATAGAGTTCACACGTGCCGCCTTCGCGCTCGACCGTGTCAACGAACGTGAGTTCGACGTCTCCGACGAACTCACACGTGAACAGGTCGACAACAACCCCGACACTATA
>JAQZDD010000387.1 GCA_028751055.1 Euryarchaeota archaeon Ods04
CCTCTCGCCCTGCGTCATCGGGTTGAAGATGCGGAAGTAAGGCTGTGCGTCCGTACCCGTCGAAGCCGCCCACTGCCATCCGCCGTTGTCGTTCGCCGTGTCGTGGTCGACGAGCATACGGCGGTAGTGGTCGTAACCGACGCGCCAGTCGGCGAGCAAGTCCTTCGTCAAGAACGAGGCGACTATCATGCGCACACGGTTGTGCACGAAAGCTTCTTGTCTCAGCTGGCGCATTCCGGCGTCGACTATCGGGTAGCCCGTCTCTCCCTGCTTCCACGCCTCTATCTCGTCCTTGTCGTTCCGCCAGTCTATCTCGTTCTCGTACGCCTTGTAATTGCGCGTCACAACCGACGGGTTGTGGTACAGAACCTGTGTGTAGAACTCGCGCCAACCGAGTTGAGCCTGAAACTCCTCGACGTTCTCGCGCGCCTCGTCGTCAGGCGCGTCGTCCTTGGCGCGTTCGGTCGCCTGCCACACCTCGCGTACGCCTATAGTGCCGAACTTGAGGTGCGGTGAAAGGCGCGATGTACAACGACGCGCGGGATAGTCACGCGCTTCGTCGTACTCGTAGACATCCTCCGCGAGAAAGCCGTCTAAGAGAGCGCGCGCCCCGTCCGTCCCGGCGTCGGGCACGTCCGCTTCGGGCGCGTCGAAGCCGAGCGCGTCGAGAGTCGGTATCTCGCCTGCGTCGTCGGTTTCGACGATGGTTTCGGGCGTCGCGTACACGCCCTCCTTCTCACGCTCCTTCCACTTTCTGTGGTAGTAGGTATAGACGGAGTACGGGTCGCCAGCGTTCGTGAATATCTCGTCAGGTTCATGCAGGACGGCATCCTTGTAACCGCTGAACCCGACGCCCTCGTCGGCGAGGGCGTCGCGCACCTCGTCGTCGCGTTCGCGTGCCAAACCCGAGTAGCCGCGGTTCCAGCGTACGGTCGCGTCGTGTCCGTCGGCGAGACGCGGCAGAACCTCGCGCGGGTCGCCGCGTCTGACCACGAGGTCGCCACCGAGCGCGCGGTAGTCGTCGCGTAGAGCGCGTAGGGCGTCTAAGAGGAATGCGACACGCGGCGGCGACGCGTGCCTCAGAACGTCGTCGTCGAGGACGAAGACGGGAAGCGCGTGCTCGCACTCCGAAAGAGCGGCGTTGTCGGAGACACGCAGGTCGCGTCTGTGCCAGACTATCTCCATACGTATCGGAAGGCTCCGAACAACATGAAACTTAATACGCCTCGGTACGAAAGAAGAGCAGAAAGAACGTGACGCTCCGTGTCAGCCTCGACGAGGACGGCATCCGCCCTGCGGCGTCGACGTACCGCTCACCGGAGAGCTTTGCGGTCGTAATCTCCAACTCAGGTCCTCCGAAGCACGTCAACCTCTCGATAACCGGCGAAGCGGAGCCGTACGTCTCGGTGCAGGTCAACAACGTCTACGTCAAGGAAGAAGACGAGGAGACCGTCGAGGTCGTCGTAGGTCCGACGCCGGGTGAGGTCGACGCAACCCTCCTGCTCTCGTCCGACTACGGTTCTGACACAGCCGAGGTCGAACTAACACTCGGCGACGATGACATGAAGCCGACAGAGAGCGTAGAGGTCGATGAGTCGCTCTCACAGCCTATGAATCCTCCAGCAGTTGAGGACGAGGAGATA
>JAQZDD010000290.1 GCA_028751055.1 Euryarchaeota archaeon Ods04
CAGTCGAAGCACGCGCCGACGCGTAGCCGAGCCAAGGACGGAGCGTCTTCTTCGAGACTACGACGCCGTCTTCGTCGAGAAACAGGACATCGATAGGAAAGAAGACGAACAGCATATGTATCCCGACGCGTCTCTCGCGCGAGAACACGAAGACGAGCGCGTCGCCCGGAAACGACCGTCGGAACATTACGCCGAGCGCGCGCGTGACGAAGCTGTCGGCGACGCCGTACTCGCGCGCGACTACGTCACCGTCTTCGGTGCGTATCACGCCTTCTTCGGTGCGTACCATCGTCCGTGAATCGTCGTCGCCGACGGAAAACTCTTCGGCGCGCTATCTTTCGATGACGGGCGTGTACTCATCTTCCACGAAATCCATCTCCTCGTCGTCTCCGCCCAGAACGTAGAAGGACTCCAGAACCGCACCGAACAGCAGACCGAAGGCGTGTCCCATGTGGAGTAAGACGTTGACGAGGTAGAACACGGTCAGAAGCGCGAGAGTGACGCCGACGACCTTGTCCGACATCCCTTTCCTGTCTCTGAGCGTGCCCGCACCGGCGACGACGGCGGCACCTATGACACTGAAGACGGCGAGGCTACTGCCGACGCCGAAGACGGGAAGCCCCATGGTAAGAAACGCAGCCATGATAGCGACGCTCGCCGCGAAGTGTGAGACTACCATTACGACTAAGACGTGCCTGTTGGAGGTGAGCCATGTCAGTAGGACGCCGAAAGGCAGGAGGAAAGCCATGTTACCCCAGTAGTGCGTCCAGTCGGCGTGGAAGAACAGGCTACCGACGTAGACGAGAGGGTTGAACAGGTCCACGAATACGTAGCCGTCGGGGTAGTACTCGACGCCGCTCGCGTGTAGCCAGCCCGTGAGAGCGGCGAAGCCAACGACGGTGATGGGCAGGTATCCGAGGACGCCGGACAGAGACTGTCTTCCGTTCATCTCGACCAGCCTGAGTAGTTCACGTTCCCCCGTGAAAACAGTCTTTCGCACGTTTTTCCGAAGCACGTTTAAGATACCTAAGATGTGAGGCAACAGAGTATCGTACCTCCGCAACTTATCTGTAGCCGCGCCGTAGGACTGCATGTCACGGTCAACGGCGCGCCGCAGAGGCGTACCAACGCATCCATATCTCTTCCGTATCTCTACGTATCCGTACCTCCACGCAGTACTATATTCACGTATCCTTAGCGTCTCAGTCACCTCTTCCGGCGCGGCAGTCTACAACAGGTGTTCGTCCAGAAACGACGTTTCCCTTTCGACAACAGTCTCGAACGTCTCGCCCATGTACGGGTCAAAATGTCCGCAGTCGAGACGGAGAGCGTCGGCGTCGAGCGCGTCTATCAGCTTCTCCACCGGCTTTCCGGGGACGACTAAGTCTTCCTCAGCCTTGACGACGAGCGCGGGGCAGTCTACGTCGGAAGCCTCTTTCAGGGGACGGTACATCCCGACGGTGACGAGTATACGTGCGGCGCAACGGTTGTCCATCTCCTCTCCCTCGGGAACGATAGACTCGAAGCCCTCCTTCGCGCCCGGCGTGTTGAGGACGCCGAACTCGTCGGGTTCGTTCGTGATGGGGACGTAGTAGGGTTCGCGTCCTGTCAGGCGGCGCGTCTGGTCGCGCAGACCTGCGACGACCGAACGGACGCCGTACCCCAGTCCTTTCTTGCGGACAAGGTGTACCGTGCTGGCGCGTCCGTCCGTAAAGGGTACCTGCGCCACTAACGCCGATATTTCGGCGTCGGTGCGCGCCGCCGTCACAGTGACATGTCCTCCGCTGAACGACGAACCCCAGAGCGCGATACTGTCGAATCCGACCGACTCGACGTGTTCGACGGCGGCGAGCCAGTCCTGTACGTGTCTCTTCGGGCTTATGAGCTGGCGTGGTTCGCCCTCGCTGTCGCCGAAGCCGCGGTAGTCGAATACGAAGACAGCGATTCCGCGCTCGGCGAAACGTTCGGCGTACGCGGGGAGACGGAACGAGCGTTCGCCGCCGAAGCCGTGCGCCATCACGACGACGGGTACGTCGGCGAGTTCTTCGTCCACGTTTTCCGGACGGTAGAGCCATCCCGCGCACCGCGTGCCGTTGCTCGTGAAGTCGGAGTCTTCCCGCTCTATCTTCCTTTTCCCTCCTCTCTCCCCGTCTCCTTCGGTGTCGCCAGTCTCGTCCTTATCGGTAGTCCCGTCATCCATGTTTTTTCTGATACTCGGACTGTTAAATCTCTATCCCCGACGCGTGTCGCTCGTGCCGCACCAAAAAAGCCGCGAGGACGTGAATCTGAATCTCCTACCGCCGTCGGCTACTTCCGCGCGAAGACGAACTCGGCTGTCGCGCCGAGAGGGTCGTCGACAGTCGCTCTGCGCGTCTCGCCGAAGCCCGCTTCCTCAAGAGCGTCAAGCGTAGCCTCGGCACCCGGCGACGAGAAGAACATCCTACCGCCGAGCCAGCCC
>JAQZDD010000310.1 GCA_028751055.1 Euryarchaeota archaeon Ods04
TAGCCTGTCTCCGCCAACTGAGACTCAACGATACCCATGTAATGCATCGTGGCGTCGCCTAGCTTGAAACGTAGCTCGCGCTGTGTTCTCTCTATCTCGTCTTCATCACCCTGTCTTTTCGCAGCCTCCGCCCGCCCGACGGCGTCGCGGAGTTCGCCCGACACCTTGTCGAGGTCGTCTATCAGGTACTCCCTGAGTTCGGGCACCCAGAAGCTCTCGTCGAAGCCTCCGGTTTCGGTGTCCTGCGTCTCGAAGACCTCGTCGAAGTACCTGCTGAAGAAGTCGACGTGTTTAGCCTCTTCCCAGAGATGTGTCGTGAGGTACATCTCTTCTTGGAGCGTGTCGAAGTTGGCGTCTTCGAGCGCGCCGACAGCCATCGGATACGGCGCGAGCGTCTGCGTGACTGACTCCTCGCCCTCGTAGAACAGCGAGCAGAGATTCATGAACTGCTCGCGTTCGTCGTCGTCGAACTCCGTCTGCCAGTCCTTTCTGTCCTGTCCGAAATCTATCTCCTCAGGGTCCCAGACGCCGTGTTTCTTCGCGGCACGGTACCATTCGAAGGGGGACTCCAAGTTTGCGTAGTCGAGTGCCATGTGGGCAGTACGCGTCGCACCACCTAAAGCTTCTCGCCGGGTTGGCTCGGAGTTCTTGGCTCAGACTTCCTTCAGGAACCTCTCGGCGGACTCTTCGCCCTCGTTTACGAGTCGAGAAAGAAACGTAGGGTCAAGGTCTAACTTCGTACGCCAGTCGAGCCTGCGTCGCTGAGGGAAACGGATACGTCGTATCTCTGTGTAAGTGAAGCTGTCGGGCAGGTAGCCATTCTCTATCCATCTGTTGACGGATTCAAGGAAACGTATCTCCGCGCTGAGCGATATGTTTCCCGCAAGTTCGTTGCGCCGTCCGCCTATCTCCTCCAAGGTTCTCGGCACTGTCGTGCGTTCACGCGGGTTTATCTGGATGAGCCAGATTTCGTCGGGGTCGGGAACGTCGGGTGCCTCAAGGAAGTCCTTTAGGGGCGGGTTCTTCGAGAAAAGACCGTCCCAGTAGTAACGTCCGTCGACCTCGACTGCGTTGAAGATATGCGGCTCGGCGGCGGACGCCAAGACGGCGTCGGCGGAGATACCGTCCTCCCTGAAGATTTCGAAGCTCCCCGCGAGAACGTCTATCGCGCTCACGAGCAAGGCGGGCTGTGTACCGTCAAGGAGTTCGGGTATCTCGTCGAAGTCGACGTACTTTTCGAGGAGACGGCGGAGTTCGTTCTGACCCCACCACGACGCGGGCGAGTAGGCAGGGCTGATCTCGGGTAGGAGAAAGCCCATACGGCGGAGTTCGATGTCCATACGGACGAGCGTGTTGGCTGTGCGGTGCGACGGTGAAGACGCCGACAGGTCGTCCCAGAACCCCGAGAGAAGCGTCCTTGGCTCGTGGTCGGGATGGACGTGTCCGTACCAGCCGAGGAGTGCGCAGACCGCGCCGCCCGACGTGCCGCTCATGCCAACAAGGTTGTACCGCGGAGGCATGTCTTCGAGCAGACGTTTGAGCACTCCCGCGGTAAACGCCGTGTGGCTCCCTCCTCCCTGACATGCGACGGCTACGTCTACCGTGTCATCTTTTTTTTCTTCGGCTGTTTCGTTCTCGTCTATCCTATCGGCGGTGTCCTTTCCGCTTTCGTCCGACATCGTTCCAACTCATGCCTCAACTTCCATGTAACCACCGTCGAATCCCAGACGGTGAGAACGCTCGGTGAAGTTAAGCCGTCGGCTTGTGAAAGTCAACGACGTTGTGTAAGACGAGGGGGATGGACGACAGTGAGGAATGACGCAGAATAGACGACAGGGAGGGATGGTGCACGGGCATGTAACCAAAGAGTAAGAAAAGATGGATGACACCAACCCGGAAACCGAGACGGACACCGACTCTGATACCAGTAACGATACCAGTAACTCCGACACAGATACGGACTCCAAGGAGTCTTCCTCTTCCGGTCTCTTACAGCGTTTCCTCAACGCCGTCGGACGTGTCGGCGAGTGGTTCTCCGAGTGGTCGCTCAAGTACGTACCCGACCCTTACGCTATCGCCATAATCCTCACTTTCATCACGTTTCTCGCTGTTCTCGGTATCGGCGAAGGTCCGGCGGACGCTATGCGTGCATGGACCGACGGCGTCTGGACGCTTCTTCCGTTCATGGCAACGCTCGCGTTTCTGCTCATGGCTGGCGACGCAATCGCAAAGTCGCCTGCGGTCACACGTGTCCTCGAA
>JAQZDD010000381.1 GCA_028751055.1 Euryarchaeota archaeon Ods04
ACCACCTCGTTCAGGTCGTGGGTCGGCGAGGAAGACGGTGCGTTCCCTGCCGAAAAGGGACGTTACCATCTCTACGTCTCGTACGCCTGCCCGTGGGCACACCGCACGCTCATCACACGCAGACTACGCGGCTTGGAGGACACCATCTCGTACGATGTCGTCGACCCTTGGCGCGGAGAGTACGGCTGGCAGTTCTCGCCCGACAAGGACGGCTGCACCGCGGACACGGCGAACGGTGTTGACTACCTCCGCGAACTCTACGTTGAGGCGGACGATAACTACACGGGGCGTGTGACCGTGCCCGTCCTGTGGGACAAAGAGCGCGATACCATCGTCAACAACGAGTCGCGCGAGATAATGCGTATGCTCAACACGCGTTTCGAGGAGCACGCGAACGACGACACGCTTCTGCCCGACGGAAAGGAGGACGAGGTAGACCGCGTTCTCGACGAAATATACGAGCCTATCAACAACGGCGTCTACCGCGCAGGCTTCGCGGGCACTCAGGAGGCGTACAACGAAGCCGTTGAAGAACTGTTCGACGCGCTCACGCACTGGGACGACGTTCTCGCCGACCAACGGTACCTCGTAGGCGACCAACTCACCGAAGCCGACGTGGCGATGTTCACGACGCTCGTCCGTTTCGACGAGGTCTACCACACACATTTCCGGTGTAACGTCCGGCACATCGTCGACTATGACAGCCTCTGGGGCTACGTCCGCGACGTATACCAGACCGACGGCGTCGCCGAAACGGTGAACATGTCGCACATCAAGGAGCACTACTACACGACACACGACGACCTGAATCCCAAACGTATCGTTCCGAAAGGTCCGTCGCCGGAGTTCGACGCGCCGCATGACCGCGCCGAGATTTAGTAGCACCGCCGAAAAATGTATTAGTTAGCTGTACGTTTTCGTGACGGGATGGACTCGTCCGACATAAGACTCCACACCACCGACAACACACTCTTCGTCGTCGTGATGGCTGTCTTTCTGCTCGTCGTGGGTGCCGGAATGACTATGTACGGCTACGGCGAGTACGAGTCACAGACGGAGACGCTCGAAGAAGCCGTCGAGGTCGATATCGAGTTCGTCGACGCCGATGTATACCCGCGCAGGGCTGGTTCGTCTGACGACTTCGGTACTGACGACGAGGTCGAGTACAGACTCGTTGTCGAGTTCGAGTACGAGTACGAAGGAGAGACCTACACGAGCAGTAACTTCGACGTGATTGGCACCACGAGCCGTGACTACGACACACGGCGCGCGGCTGAACGCGCTTACGACAGCTACCGCGACGACGGAACGGCGTACGTCCACCCTGACGAACCCGGCGAGGCTTTCTTAGAGGGCAGCGTACCCGCACAGACATATATTCTCACGGGCTTCGGCGTCTTCCTGTTCGTCGGCGCGTTCTGGATGGTGGGCTTCCACGCGTACAGGAAGATGAGAGGAAGAGACGGCTGAAGGACACTCCAAATTGCCAAACTGTTCGCTACCGGATGAGCTCTACCGACAGAGACGATAGATGTCTTCCCACATCGGTGTCGGTGTCAAGCTTGTACATCGGGCTGTTCCCCACGTCGCGCGTCTTCTTTACGGCTCCGACTTCGCGCAGGTCGTCCAAGATGTCGTACCGATAGATAGTGCTGCGGTCAACGCCCGCCATCTCGGCTATGTCGGAA
>JAQZDD010000139.1 GCA_028751055.1 Euryarchaeota archaeon Ods04
CTTCGGCTTCTTCGTCGTCTGCGTCACCCTCTACGTCTTCGTCGGCGTCCGCACCTTCCTCGGAATCCGTGTCGTGGTCGTCCGTTTCTTCTTCATCTACGTCTTCGTCGGCTTCTCCGTCGTCCGTTTCATCTGCCTCGTCCGCATCCTTGTCGTCCTCTGCCTCCTCCGTCTCTTCGTCTGTACGTTCTTCTCTATCTTCCTCTCTGTCGCGAGTGCTGTCGTCCTCTCTGCTCTCCCCGTCCTCCTCGTCTTCGTCCTCCTCTCCAGCCAGAACTACCACGTCGTCAGATACCGTGCCCGTCGTCTCCTGACCTAGTGCCGAGAACGTGCCCTCGAACACGACCTCCGTCTCTCCCGGAGACTCGAAACTGTGCGTGTACTGTCTACGTATCTCGGTGCCGTTCGAAACCATCTCATCGAAGCTCTGTGTCTCAACCTCTTCGCCTTCGACGTACATCGTCAGCTCTATCGATACCGGTGCCGAAACCGGGACACGTTCGACGACGGTGACAGGCGTCACGGTAGTCTCCTCGCCCGCGCGCACCTCGTCCTCAAACTCGATTTCCGTGTCTATCTCGACGAGGTCGGAAGGCAACGAACCGTTGTCCTGCGCCGTCGCCGTGACTGTCGCCGTCCCTACGAGCAGGACAGAGATAGCCAAGACGACGAGAACGGCTCTCGGATTTCTCATCAAAGTCTCATTATCCACACCAGAAATAAGTCTTGGGATGGGTGCTGATAGTGATGTTCGGACGCGCGTTTCACAGAGGTAACATGAGACGAGAACCGCCACGACCTGCGTCTGTCGCATCTTCTTCGGAGGGGTTCTCATGCATAGAGACGTGGGGCAGGTATACCAAGCCGTCCCGTCTGTTCGTGGACAGGTCACAGACGCACCGGTCTCACCGCACGTCCGTGTCCGCGTCTACGCGTCCGAAAGTAACATATGCGCAGGGAACTATTGGGAAACGTGTCTGGCTATGGCAGAGATAACGGATTTCGACATGAGGGGGGAGATGGACGAGAGACGAGAGAACGCCGAGTACGTAGCTGTGCTGAGGGAGATACAGCCCACAGGTACCGCGGAGATAGCCGATGTATTCGGAGTAGCTCAGAGTAAGGCGCGGAGACGGCTCGAAAAGCTGAGAAACGGCGACGCACCCGTCGACAGGAAGAAGATAGGCGGTGTGCACGTCTGGTTCGTTGACACCGATGAACAGGACGCCGACGCGGCGAACGCGGCTGAGATAGTACGTAGACGTATGGGGATAGACGACGGGCACGGCGACGGGGTGAAAGACGGCAGGTAAGGGGAAGACGACGACAGATAGATGACGGCGTACGACCGTCGAGCAAGTTATTTAACACTCGGTGTGTCTATATTCTACGATGCTTGACTACACCGAGTACGAGTGGCACGATGTTCCTAAGCTGATGTACTACTCGCTGGTTCTCGGAATCGGACTATACTTAGCTTACGCGCCGTTTCACTTCACCGGCATACCCGGAGTACAGGTGATTTTCTACGCCGCTCTGCTCTCTATCGGCGTCTCGGTAGTCTTCGCGCTCCTCACCTTCCCAGCCTACTACTTCGACGGCAAGAAGATACACGAAGCGAACGGCGTCGACTGGGACCCGGACATCAAGATGTACATACTGACGAGCATCTTCCTCACACCGTACGTCGTCGGAGGCGTGTACATGATGAGAAGGGACAGAAACGTGCGTACGCTCGACGCCGGTAAGAAGATGGTGTAGACTCATCTTTCTGCGGGATGACTCCACAAACGTAATATACCGTTAGTCTGTACAGCCTCCCCATGTCGCCGACGATAAGGGGCTTCGTCGAACGCCGTCTCCTCGTCAACTACCGCGTTGACTTAGAGACGCTCGACAAAGCACTCCCCGCGCCGTTCAGGGCAAGGGAGGTCGGAGACACGCGGGAAGGCATGGGTAGCGTATGTTTCACGCAGGTTGAGGACGCACGTCCGAGCCTGTTTCCGAGCGGTATGGGAACGACGGTCGAGGCTGTGACACACCGCGTCTCGGCGGAACTCCGGCTGGAAGGAGAGCCGACGGCGGAACACTGTTTCTACGTACCGCAACGCGAGGTTTCGTCGCGTCTTCAGGCTATCGTCGGACGACGGCTCCTTCCGACGAAGATGGAGCAAGCCGAGATAACGACGGAGGAGAACGGAGACGGCTGCCTCGTGCTCGTCGAAGACGGTATCGAGAAAGTCGGATTCGAGGTGCGGGAAACCGACACCGACGAAGTCGACGAAGACTCCGTCTTCTACTCCGTCGAGTCTGCTAGAGTCTTCCTCTGCGAGGGCGGCGTTGAGTACTCACGCTCGGGCGGCAGCTACGGCGGTCTGAACTGCTGCCAAGACGGAGGTGAGATGGTACCCGTCGAGGTCACAAGGGCGCGTTCGAGCTACTTCGAGAAGATGGGGGGCGTCTTAGACTCCGCCTTCGTTATCGCCGAGACGGAGCACGAGTGGCAACCCGACAGACCGGTTCCGGCACCGTAACGTGAAGCGCGAACCGGCAGTAGTTCAGGCTTCGAGGAACTCCGCCATGTCGGGTGCCGACAGGTCGGGTGTTTCCTCCATGGGTACATGCCCCACGCCGTCGTAGGTCACGAGTCGTGTGTCGGGTATGTCGTCGTCGAACCTGTGGGCGTGCTCGACGGGTATCCATGTGTCCTGTTCGCCCCACATCACAAGAGTCGGCACGTCAACATCGGGTATCTCGTCGGCGCGGCTGTCTGCCGGCGCGCGTAGCCTGCGGACGATAGCCTCACGGTTTCCTTCGCGGCGTATGAGGTCGTAGTACCTGTCGACGGTTTCGTCGGTTACGAGCGAGTCGTCGGCGTAGGCGGACTCGACCATGTCGCGCACAGCGAACCGAGGCGTGACGTGGCGCGGAACGCGGTTTACGACCGGCATACGCGCGAGACGTATGAGTGTCATCTCGCCGTCCGTCTCGTAACCCGCCGCGCCGACGAGCGCCAGCTTCTCAACACGTTCGGGGTAGTCGAGAGCGTAACGCCACGCGACCTCGCCGCCCATCGAACTTCCGCCGACGACGAAGCTGTCGATACCGAGCGACTCGACGAGTTCTTCGACCACATCGGCGTAGTAGTCCGCGCCGTACTCGCCGTTCTCGTTCGGACCGGTCAATCCGAAGGCGGGTAGGTCGAGTGTCACGATACGGTAGTCGTCGCCGAGACGTTCTACCCAGCCCTCCCAGGTGTGGAGCGACGCCGAGAATCCGTGCATGAGAACGACTGCGGGCGCGTCGCGCGGACCTTGGTCGCGGTAGTGGAGGCGCGCGCCGCCTATCTCGGCGAACTCCGACGCCTCGTTGGCGTACGTCTCTTCGAGAACATCGACAGGAACGTCAGGAGAGACGACGTAGACAGCGGAGAGAGAACCAGCGACTGCACCCGCGCCGACGACGCCGCCCGCCGTCAGGAGCCTACGGCGTGTGACACGTCCCTCACCTTCTGTTTCGCCGCCGTCGTCGGATTCGTCGGCTGTCATCTTTCACTCGTTCGGCAGGACGACAAGCTTTCCGAAGGCGTCCCTGTCCTGCATGTCTGCGAAGGCGTCGCGCGTCTCTTCGAGCGTGTACGTACTGCCTATCGCGGGGTCGAACGCGCCGTCCTCAACGAGGCGGACGAGCTTTTCGAGTTCGGGCTGTGTGCCCATAGTGCTCCCGACTATCTCCTGCTGGTTGAGGAAGAAGGGCGGCGTCGTGAACTCGTTCTTCGACGCTGCGGTGCCGCCGCATATCGCCTGTGTGCCGCCGCGTTTCATGAGACGCAGACCTAACTTGGTGTACTCGCCCGAAAGATGGTTGATGACGGCGTCGACCTGTTCGACGCCTCTTAGCTCGCGTGCTATCTCGTCGGGGTCGCCAGCCTCAACCGTGATGTCGCAGCCGAGTTCTTCGAGACGTTCGAGCTTCTCGGCTGACGTCGAGGTGCCGATGGAGCGCGCGCCTATAGCGTCCGCCAACTGAACCGAGGCGACGCCCACACCGCCCGTCGCACCCGGAACGAATATCAGGTCGCCCGCCGAAACGTCCGCCTTACGGAACATGTGCCAAGCAGTAAGGTACGCCGTCGGAAGCGCGGAAGCCTGTTCGAAAGAAACGTCGTCGGGGAGAGGAATGAGACGCGAACCTTCGACCTTCGCCTTCTCGGCAAGACCGCCGTGGTAGAGCATGAACGACGTGCAGACGTTCTCTGGTCCTTC
>JAQZDD010000346.1 GCA_028751055.1 Euryarchaeota archaeon Ods04
CTCGACGAGATGGACTGGGAGCCGGAGTACACTGAAATAACGGGATGGCACGAACACCCCGACTACGTCGAGATGCGCGTCGACAACATCGCCGAGTTCATCGAGAGCGAGGGCGTCGAGATAGGAGATGACGCAGAGATGCTGTTCTCGGCGCACGGCACACCGACGAAGTACCTCGAAGGCGACCTTGCCTCGCGGTACGACGACTACGTCGAGGAGTTCTGCGACTGGACTGCGGCACGTCTCGGTATCGACGACTACCTCTTAGGCTACCAGAACCACGAGAACCGAGGTGTCGACTGGACGGAACCCGACACCGAGGACGTAATCGAGGAGGTAGAGGCGTCGCACGTCGTCGTCGAACCCGTCTCGTTCATGCGCGAGCAGTCGGAGACGCTGTCCGAACTCGACATAGAACTCCGTGAGGAGTGCGAGGAACTCGGCGTCGAACTGCATCGCGTTCCGATACCCCACGACGACACGCGTTTCCCGGGCGTTCTCGCCGACTTAGTCGAGCCTGTAATCGCCGACGAAGACCTGAGCGACTGGGGTATGGGACAGTGCCGCTGCAAGGAGACAGAAGGCACTTACTGCTACGGTCCGGCTTACTGAACCATCTGTCAGTCTGTGGGCGGTGTAGCCAAGACAGGACGTATACGGAGGCTAGACGGACGCGGGTTCGGACTGTCTGCCGACGAAAGGACGTATCAGGAGGTCGTCGTACGGAAAGACGGGCTTCTTCGAACGCCCCTCTTCCTTGAACCGAATGACGCCGAGTGCTTCAAGTTTCGTGAGTTCCTGATGTACGTTCTTCACGTCGCGCTCCACAAGACGTGCCGTCGCGCGGATGCTCTCGGGTTCTTCCTCGCGTATGGTACGTAGGAGTGTGTAGGCATGTTCGTCAAAGACCTCCGCAAGCTGTTCTTCATCCGCGAACGTCAGCACGGCAGGTTCGTCTACCGACTTGCCCTCCTCCATACGCTGGACTGCGTTTAATCCTTCTTCGTAGATTTCTTTGTCGCCTATCGTGACCACGAGTGTATTCTGATTATGCTTCTGTGTCATGGTTATCAACTTTCTTTGTTTTCGGGGGAGTCGAAACGTGGTTTTGGTATCTCTTCCCAAAACCGCTCGTATAGTTCTTTCATTCCTGGGAACTCCACCGTCTTAGGCTCCGGGTTGGGTGCTGCGTGCAGTTCGTGACCTTTCGTATCTTCGTGTGAGTTGTCATAACGTCGTATAGTGCCGTCCTCCAGCGTGTCCGACTTTGGTTCGAGCCTTCCGTAGTGGAGGGTGTATCTCCATCCGGAAGGGTAAGCTGAACTCTCCGTCCGCCGTACTGAGACGCGAACTACCGTGTCGTCTTCGTATACGTTGGCTCTCGTATACCCATCTAGGTCGTCGTCGCTTAACCCCATCTGTTCGTTGGTTAGTCAGCCAACAGACATAAGGCTGTTGACTACACGTTCGACTAATAATGATCTTAAATCTGGTAAATCGCCCGACGACGGCTCTAAAACCTCTTCGCCGAATTGTAGGGCGATGTTCAGATAAGAGAATCAGATGTGTCAGCCTCCGTACTGCCGATTCACCCGCGAACTACTCCTTTCTGTCTGGTCTGTTCCGCCGCCACCGGTAGATGCCGTATCCAGCCGCGCCTACTGCCGCCGCTCCCGCAATCGGCATCAAGGCGAGCGGTAGTCCCGACGTCTCCAGAAGCCGACCTTCGCGTTCGTGGTACTGCTCGGAGAGCCGAGGGACGCCGTCGTCATCCTGCGGCTGGCTTCCGGCGTACCGTGCGACAGTCTCCCAGACCTTTAGCTCCCTGCCGTCGTCGCGTTGGACGATAGCGTCTTCGAGGTCTATCGGGTTGCCGTCTTCGTCTTTCGGCGTTACCTCCAGCCGCGACACGATTTCGCCGACTA
>JAQZDD010000390.1 GCA_028751055.1 Euryarchaeota archaeon Ods04
GAGGACGACTGCGACCGTAGCGGAGAGCATCCAGCCCGCGTAGTTCGTGAGCGGCACGCCGTAGAAGCCTCCTTCGGCGAACGACCAGAAGCCGAGTGCGACAGCACCGGGGTCTAAGATGACATCCATCGCAACGACTGCCGGTATCACGACGCCGAGGCGGACGACGAGCGACGAGGCGCGCTCACCTAAGAGTAGGAGGCAGAGCAGGTAGGCGTTGACGACGAGCGGTATGAAGAAGACGGGGAGTGCGACCGGCACGCCCGCGAACATGGGTCCGAGCGAGACGCCGTAAGAGAACTCTCCGTACGGGATGCCCGTTGAGACGCCGACTATCTCGACGGTGTAGGTGTAGGCTGTCAGGAGAACAATACCGACGACGGCGCGCCTGTCGAGAACGGGAAGGACGCCGACGATTAGAGGCGAACGCATCACTAAGACGCCGAAGAGGAGGAGCCACGCGTTGAACGCGAGAGGCTCGGGGAGAAAGCCTTCCGCGCTGGCGACAAGCGTGACCGCACCGACGGCGGGAAAGAAGACGGCGATTGTGAAACGGTTGTCGCGTACGGTCGCGTCGAGCGCGGTCTGTGCTTCTTCACGGTTCGCCGGGAGACGTTCGCGTAACGTCGCTTCTCCATGGCTCATCCTACCAGCCTCCAGAGACCGATGAATGTCACCGCTCCGCCGACGGCTGTGTTCAGGAGCGGGAAGTACCAGTAGGCGCGCGAAACGTCGACGTCGGTGTAGGCAACGCCGAGCGCGAGCGCGGGGTAGACGAGCAAGACGAGCGCGAAAAGCACCGAGACGGGCGCGAAGACGACCGCGCTCGCCGTCCATACCGCTGCGCAGTAGCCGAGCGTCGCGCGTTCGTCTAAGAAGGTCGCCGTCGTCTCGACGCCTCCTACGCGGTCGGGCTGTATGTCCGGCACGGCGGAGAAGGTGTGCATACCCATCGCCCAGAGCCACGCGCCTACGACGGCGAGCGCGGGTAGTTCGGCGGACGGCGCGAGCGCGAGAAACGCGACGACGCCGGGAACGATGTACAGACCGTTCGAGACCGAGTCGGCGAAAGGCACCGTCTTGAAACGCGTCGGCGGCGCGCTGTAGCCGACGGCGAGTGCGTAGAAGACTAAGAGCCAGACGACGGCGTCGAAAGGAAGGAAGAGCACGAGGAAGACGCCGAGCGCGCCCGAGACGACTACCGCCGCCGAAACGACGGTATCGTCTGTGTACCGCACCTCCTTCTCGTCTTTCTTCGGGTTCTCCTCGTCTATGCCCGCGTCGAAGTAGTCGTTGACGCCGTACAGAAAGAGGTTCGCGGGAACCAAGAAGTACAGAAACAGCGCGTACGAGACGGGCGAGAGGAGCGCGTCGGGCGACGGCGCGGCGTAAACGAGACCGACGAGTACGGGACCTGCCAAGTAGAACCAGAAGCGGGGGCGCGAAAGACGGAAAAGGTAGACGAAACGACCTCTTACACCTCCGACTTCGGGCGCGTTATCCGAGTTCATCCTTTACGATGTTTGCCGTGTGTTCGCCGCTCACGAGACACATCGGTACGCCTATGCCCGGGTTGGTGTACGAACCCGTGTAGAACAGTCTTTCGAGCTTAGACGA
>JAQZDD010000022.1 GCA_028751055.1 Euryarchaeota archaeon Ods04
ACTTCCGTCTTCCGCGGAAGCGCGTCTAAGTTCGCCATCTTCTCTATCTGGCAGTACTCGCGCTCCCTTCCCGCGAGATGTGCGGGCCAGAGTTCGTCGGAGTCGCCCGTCTCCTCGAAACGTCGTCCCATCTCGTCGAACGGCTTGTCGAAGCCGTATGCGTCCGTTCCGATGACACGAACCCCGTTTTCGACAAGCCAGAGAGTCGCGTCGCGTCCCATTCCGGGGAACTCCGTGAGATACTCGGGTTCACCCCAGAGTTCGTCCGCGCCGGTCTGGAGGAGTACTATCTCACCCTCCGTCAGTTCGTGGTCGAGTTCGTCGAGGGCGTCCTTCACGTCGTCTACGGTTATCTCGTCGCCGGCGTCAAGATGGCGCATATCGAGGACGACGGCGTCGCCACAGCACCAAGAGAGCGGAACTTCGTCGATGGTGCGTGCAGGTTCGCCGCCCGACTCCGCACCGTAATGGTAGGGCGCGTCCATGTGTGTCGCCGTGTGCGTTATCGCATGCACCTCCTCCCAAGCGAGTGCCTCGCCTTCGGGGAAGTCGTCCGCCTCTACGTCGTGTCCCATCGCGCGCAGATTTTCGGCGAGCCAGTCGGCACCCTCGCGGTGGTTCATACGCTCTATCGTCGCAGGATTAGGTTCGCTTGCGACGCCGTCCTCGATGCCGACGCTCAGGTCGATGAGCTTAGAGTTCTTGAACATACTTCGAGTTCGGAAGCGTGCGACGTATAGATTGTCCTAAATAACCGAGTGATATTACCTTAGACGCAGGAATATTTATTATAGATAGCTTCGAGAGTGGCACATGGTTAATCAGAACTTCGCCGGAGTTGGGAAGGGATGGAAAAGTAGACTGATTGTCGGTGCGATAGCCGTACTGCTGTTGGTTTTAGCGGTAGCAACTATAGGAATCCCTGCCGCGCAGGTTGCGGAGGCACCGGACTGTTCGACAGTAACGTATAACGGCGAAGGAACCGAGACAAACCCCTACGAAGTCAGCGACATAGACCAGCTACAGTGCATCGAAGAGCAGAGTCTTGACGCTAACTACGTACAGGTCTCCAACATTGACGCTTCCGACACGTCGGCGTGGAACGGCGGCGACGGATTTGAGCCGATTGGTGAGCTGAACCCGGACGGAGATACTGAGTTCACGGGAACGTTCGACGGCGGCGGAAGCACGATAACGGGGCTGACGATAGACCGCGGCGACGAGGACAACGTCGGTCTTTTCGGAGGCAACAACGGTCATATAACCACCGTCGGTCTCGAAGACGTCGAGATTACAGGCGGCGAGAGGGTCGGCGGACTTGTCGGCGGCAACGGTTTCGGTACAGTTGAGGATTCGTACGCGACAGGCGATGTCACAGGTGACCTCTCAGTCGGTGGACTCGCCGGGCAGAACTTCGGTACAGTTGAGGGTTCGTACGCGACAGGCGATGTCACGGGCGACATCAATGCCGGCGGACTTGTCGGATTCCACTCCACCGGCATCGTGAAGGACTCGTACGCAACAGGCACCGTTACAGGCGGCTCCAACGTTGGCGGACTCATCGGGCTTAACAACAAGGAAGTTGAAGCTTCGTACTCATCCGGGGACGTCACAGGCGAGTCCCCAGTCGGCGGACTCGTTGGAGCGAACACCAACGAAGCGACGACCGGCAAGTCGTACGCCACGGGCGATGTCGAAGGCGACTCCGTCGTCGGCGGACTCGCCGGGCAGAACATGGGGGCAGTCACGGAGTCGTACTCTACAGGCGCGGTTAACTACCGCGAAGACGATGACTTCGCTGACGACGACGATTTCGGCGATTTCGACGACGATGTAGTCGTAGAGTCGCACACGACTGACACAGTCACAGGCGACGGAGACTTAGTCGGCGGACTTATCGCGTTTAACCTCGGTTCAGTTACCGATTCGTACTGGGACACAGAGGCGACGGGACAGGACGACAGCGACGGGGGTACAGGACTAACCACGTCGGAGATGACCGGCTCCGCGGCACCGAACAACATGGACGGCTTCGACTTCAAGGAGACGTGGGAGACAGTCACGAACCCCGACGACTATCCGGTGCTGGTGTGGGAAACAGAAGATGAGCCTGCTCCACCGAACGTCGTCGACGACTACCGCAACGAACAGGGTGACGTGGACACCGGAGGTCTACAGGACGCTATCGGTGACTTCATCGGGGGTGACATCGGCACGGGCGACCTGCAAGAAGTGATAACTGCGTTCATAGCGAACTGATTTTCCATCACACAAAGACGGCTTTCATCGATACCTACGCTCAGATTGACGAGCTTAGTGTATTGAACGTACTTTGGTTGCGCACGACGTATATCGTCTGTACAGTTAGTCTCCGTCAGAATGTGTCGGGATGTGTAATCCTCCAAGTTACTTCGCCAAAAACTATAAACCGGTTCGGGTTAATCAATTCCCACGTTCGAACGCGCCAAAACAGGACGACGAGTTCTCTAAATGTGGAGAGCAAGTTTCGTTGTCCGGCGGTCGGACAGAGCTTAAACCGAGGAAGAAGATTATGACAGAGCACGAACACGACGACAGGTCAGGTATAGAGTCAGGTAGCGTAATCCGCTTTTTCTCGACGGCTGCCGTCGTAGCGGCAGTTCTGATGCTCCTGGTTACGGTAGGCATGGGAATGAGCACCGCAGCAGCACAGCCGAACGTAGTCGAGGAAATAAGCGAAACCTTCGGCGGAGATGACGAGTTCGGAGCCGACAGAGCATGGTCCGTCGTCGAGACTTCGGACGGTGGTCTCGCCTTCGCAGGAACGGAGTTCTCCTTCAGTCCGGACGGCGGTAACGGATGGCTCGTAAAGACCGACGGCAACGGAAACACCGTCATAAACGAGACGTACGGCGGCGAGAGAACCGACAGACTGTATTCGATAGCCAAGACCTCCGACGGAGGCTTCGTCATGGCTGGCGAGACTGGCTCGTTCGGCTCGGAGTTCGGGTCCGAAATATGGCTGTTGAAGACTGATGCGAACGGAGAGGTGGAGTTCAACGAAGCCTTCGGAGGCGATGAAAAAGAAGTGGCTTACTCAGTGACTGAGACCTCTGACGGGGGCTTTGCTCTGGCTGGTGAGAGAGGGTTAGGTCCAGATACCGAAGCGTTTCTAATAAAGACGGACGAGAACGGTGAAGTGGAGTTCGGTGAAACTTTCAGTGTGGGTGACGGCGACAACGGAAACAGGGCGAACTCGCTGACAGAAACGTCCGACGGCGGATTCGTGATGGCTGGCACGACAAGCTATCCCGACATCAGCGAGGGTTCCGACGTGTTTCTCATTAAGACCGACGAAGACGGAAACGAGGAGTTCACCGAGACCTACGGCGACCGCGACGAGTTCGACTTCGGCGAGGAAGTCATCGAAACATCGGACGGCGGTCTCGCCGTCGCGGGTAGTGTAAGCACGTTCGGTTCAGGTACCACCGACGCGTGGCTACTGAAGACCGACGAGAACGGAAACGAGGAGTTCAGCGATACGTACGGAGGTGAGGACGGCGACTTCGCACAGTCTGTCGTCGAACTGTCTGACGGTGGCTTCGCTCTGGCTGGTGACACGGTAACCGGTGGCTCAGGGACACGTGACGCGTGGCTGATAAAGACCGACGGAAACGGAAATGAGGAGTTCGACGAGACGTTCAACTGGGTAGCTCTCGACACCGCGGAGTCGATAGTCGAAACCTCGGACAACGGTGTCGGCATGGCAGGTAGGTCTGTTACGGACGGTCCGGTCGCAGGAGACGCGTGGCTGTTGAAGCTGTCTCTCGGTGAGAGCGAAACGGAGCCTTCGAACTTCGAAGTCTCAATAGACTCCACGAACTCGCCCGTTGAAGAGGGCGATACGCTGACGGTCACCGGTACGATAGAGAACACGGGAGTGGAGTCGGATACACAGACGATAACCGCGACGGTTTCGGGTATCGGCTCGGTGACGGAGACTGTCAGCGTGGACGGTGGCGATTCGAGAACTGAGACGGTTTCGGTGCCGACAGGTATCGGAGACGCTGGAACCTACACCCTGACAGTCAGTAGCGACGACGACTCGGACACAACAGAAGTGACCGTACAATCCGACTCGGACGGGGATGTCGTTGACGACTACCGCAACGAGCAGGGTATAGTAGACACAGGCGGTCTGCAGGACGCAATAGCTGACTTCATACAGGGTAACATCGGCACGGGCGACCTGCAAGAAGTAATCAGCGCGTTCATCGCGGCGTAATCCGGAGCCGTATCTACCTCACAAACACGCCGTCGCGCATCCGTGGCACCGTGTCCGAACTGTTGAACTCCAGAAGAGCCTCTATCTCATGCCAGTAGCCTAAGTCGTCTATCCACGACGCCGTGCCGGAGTCGCGTATGTGCTGTTTCAGTTCCTCTGCGCGCTCTTCCGGAATCTCCTGTCCTTCCTCGCCACGTTCGAACATCTCACGTATGAGTTCCGCGCCTGCGGTGTCCTCGGGCGTTGTCTCGCCGTAACGTCCCGCGGCGACTATCCACGCGTCCCTGCCGCGCTCACGTAGAGCGTCGGCGACCGCGGCGGCGTTTACGGTGCTCCCGAAGAAGACGCCATCCTTCCTGCCTATCTTCTCGACGGCGCGCGTCCCGTTGGTCGTCATTATTCCGACGGGCTTTCTTTCCAAGTCGTGCTCGCCGAAGACCGACGGCAGAGGCGACAGGTCGAAGCCCTCGATAGGTCCGCCGCCCTGTTCGCCGACGAGTACAGCATCTTTTTCGCGTTTGAACGCGAACGCGTCCTGAACGTCGCCGAACGTCCTGACGTACTCCGCGCCCTCCTCCAAGAGGCGGACGACGGATGTCGACGAGATGATTACGTCGACCACGACGAAGTCGGCGTCGGGCACGGGTTCAGGTATCTCTTCGAGCCGCTCGACGACGTTGACTTCCGCTCCGTCGGTCACAGCGGGAACTCTCCTTCGATTACGTCGACAGCCTGTTCGGCTAATAGTGGGACGCCTTCCTCCATCATGGCGTAGAAACTGCTGTCGCTGTGTCCCATAAGATAACGCGCGTAGAACATCTCGCCGAGAGCGCACATCTTGTAGACGGCGAGCGTCCTGTAGAACCTCAGGTCGGTCACGTCGATACCAGTCGTCTCGACGTACCTGTCGACCATCTCCTCGCGCGTCAGGTAGTCGTCGTTCCTGAGGTAGTTGGAGCCGAACGTCTGCATCACCTTCGACTCAGGGTCTTTTTCGTCCATCCAGAAGAACAGGAGCCATCCCAAGTCGCAGAGAGGGTCGCCTAAGGTGCACATCTCCCAGTCTAGAACACCCGCGATACGTGGCTCGTCGTCGGGCGCGTATATCACGTTGTCCAGCTTGTAGTCGCCGTGCACCAGCGTCTGTTCGTGCTCCTGCGGCGCGTTTTCGTCGAGCCAGTCGCCGACGCGGTGCAGGTCGGGAACCTCGCGTTCCTTCTCCGTCTCGTCGAAAGCCCAGTCCAACTGCTTCGTCCACCGGTCGACCTGTCTCTGTGTGTAGCCCTCGGGACGCCCGAACTCCCCGAGTCCTACATCCTCGTAGTCAACGCTGTGTATCTGTGCGAGAACGTCGACGAGTTCCTCGCTGACGCCCTTCCTTCCTTCCGGATTTGCGAAACGTTCGGGTTCGCTGTAACGTATCACGTCGCCTTCGAGACGTTCCATGACGTAGAAGTCGCAGCCGATTACGTCGTGGTCGTCGCACGCCGCGACCGTGCGCGGTACCGGAACGTCGGTGTCCTGTAGCGCGTCGATAGCCGAGTACTCCCTCAGAACGTCGTGTGCCGTGTCCGCGGTCGCACCGGGCGGCGGTCGGCGCACCACGAGTTCGTGGTCGCCCCAGTTGACGAACAGAGTCTCGTTCGAGTGCCCTTGGTCGTGTCTCTCGACCTCGAAAGTCTCCTCCTCTCCGAGATGACTGGCGAGGAACGTCCTAAGTCCTTCCTCGTCGACGAGTTCTTGTGCTTCTGGCATTCTGTAGTCTCCTGCCTTAGTTTGGACTCCCTCTCCAATCAATCTAACCCCTCGCACGCTCTGTCGTGTATCGTCCACTAAGATGTACCCGTGCGTCGTCCACTAAGGTGTACTCCATCAATATTGTCCGGTTATCCCAACGCTGTTATAGTTCGGAGACGTACCCCGACCTGAGATGGAGCCGTCTACTCTCGGACTTGTCGTGCTCTTCGTCGGATTCGGATTCATGGTCGGCGTCTTCTTCGGCTTCTTCGGAATGGGCGGCTCTTTCCTTGTCACACCCGCGCTCCTGATACTCGGCTACCCCGCACCCGTCGCAATCGGTAGCTCGATGGCTTTCGTCTTCGGTACCGCCGTAATAGCGACGCTCAAACACCACGACGCGGGACATGTCGACTACAGACTCGGCGCGCTGATGTTCGTCGGTATCGCAGTCGGCATCGAACTGGGGCGTGTCTTCGTCTTCTACTTAGACGAACTCGGACGCGCAGAACTCGTCGTCGGCTTCGCGTACGTCGTCCTGCTCGCAGGGATAGGCGTGCTCTTTACACGGAGCGCGATGAAAGACGACGACGAGGACGACGATACCGACGACGAGATACCCGCTTCGGCGAAGAAGCTAAAGTCGTACGACATCCCACCGATGATGACGCTCGCAGACGGTTCGAAGGCTTCTCTCTGGACAATCTCGGGCGTCGGCGGCGGAGTCGGCATCGTCTCCGGCTTTCTGGGTGTGGGCGGCGGCTTCGTCCGTATGCCTGCAATCTACTACCTCGTCGGCGTGCCCCTCGCAGTCGCCGTCGGGACGAGCCTCTTAGGCGGTCTGATGTCGGGTGCTGTCGGAGCGTTCAGCTACGGACGTTCGGGCGTAATCGACCTTAACGTCGTCGTGCCTCTCTTAGCCGGTAGCGCGCTCGGTGCGCGTATAGGCTCGGCGGCAACGGCACATGTCGACGAAGGAGACGTGACGGTGTACTTCGGCGTTATGCTCCTACTCGCAAGCGCGGCGGTCGGCTTCGGCGAACTCGCTGAACTGCTCTCTATGCCCGTTCTCGACACCGTTAGCTTCGTCCTTCTGATGGGAAGCGCGTTCCTCGTCTGTGCCGTGATTCTCTACCACGGCGCGAAGGCTGTTTCCGAATCTTGAAAGACCTCACGCCTTACGCGAAGGCGGCACGAGTAGAACGTTGCGCTCAGACCGCGTCACGATGTCCTCGGAGACGCTGCCAAGAAGGAGACGCCGGAGCCTGCTGTGTCCGCGCGAGCCTATAAGAACGAGCGTGGGGTCGTGTTCTTCCTCGGCGGCGAGTATCTCGTCCGAAGGGTCGCCCTGACGTACCTCTGTCGTCGTTTCGACGCCCCAGTCTCCGAGACGGTCGGCAAGTTCGTCTAGACGTTCGCCGGGTTCGTCGCCGTCCGGTCCGGGGTCCTTGGGCGTCCGGACATGGACGAGAGTGGCTTCTCGTGTAGCGTGACGCAGATACGAGAAGGAGTCGAAGGCACGCGCGGCGTTTTCAGAGAAGTCGGTTGCGTACAGCACACGGCGGAAGAGATGTTTCCGTACAATCTCAGGTTCGTCTGTGCCCCGTTCGACGCGGTTTACGAGAAGGGGCACGACCGTGGTACGTGACAGGTTGCGTGCCGTCGAGCCTATGACGCGGTTTTCGAGAGGACTCTTTCCGCGCGAACCGACGACCGTCAGGTCAGCACCTACCGTCTCGGCGATGCCGTTTATGCGGCGATGCGGCGTGCCGCGCACGACGTGCGTCTCGACGTTCATCCCCGCACCCTCGATGACCTCTCGGTACCGCGCGAGTGCCTTCCTACGTCTCTTCTCGAAATCGATACCCGGCATACCCGAGTGCACGTTCGACGGTATGACCGTGACGAGATGCATCTCGTCGACGCCTATCCTTCCGAGGCATTCGAGACACGTGTCGTTCTCTATCGCCGCCTTGCTCGCCGCCGAAAGGTCGGTCGCGCAGAGTGCTCTCATACGATTAGCTGTACGTCGGCGTCACCCATACGTTCTAGCGCCGACGCCGCGCCGACGCCTGTCGTGACGCCGTCGTAGAACTCCTCTTCGTCGTAACCCATCAGGTCTATCGTCATCTGGCACGCCTGAAACTCAACTCCCATGTCGAGCGACGTCTCTATGAGTTCCTCTATCGTCGCCGTGTCGTTGTCGGCTATCTTCTTCTGCATCATCTTCGTAGCCATCATGTCCATACCCGGGACAGCGGCGACGAGGTTAGGGACAGACATACTTGGGTTGCCGACAGCACTCAGACCGAGGTTCTTCGACTTCTCCTCGTGGAGTATGTCGAGACCCCAGAACGTGTGGAAGACCGTCACGTCCCAGTCGAAAGCCGCCGCCGTCGAAGCGAGTATGAGAGGCGGGTACGCCATGTCGAGCGTCCCCTTCGTGGCGATAATCACCATCGACCTGTCTCCCTTCTCGTCCTCGATTTCGTCGAGACGTGCACGGAGCTTATCGACCTCCTGTTCGAGTTCTTCGACACGTCCGTCCTCGGTCTGCGTCGCTTCGCTCATCCTGTCCTCCGGACGTAGTGCCGGTAGACCGTCTCGCCGTTGTCTTCTACCTCCGACTGTTCGACTAGTTCGACGCCGTCAGTTCCGGACGCCCAGCCGTCTATGTCGCTCATGCTACCCGAGTCGGTTGCGAGAACTTCGAGCACCTCGCCTTCTTCTATCTCGTCTATCTTCTGCTTAGTCTTGACGACGGGCATCGGACAGCTCTCGCCCTTTACGTCGAGTGTGTGGTTGGGTTCATCTTCCATGTCAATCACGAGTGTATTGTTTGCGACCTACAATACTAACCCCGCGGATAAAAGTATATTGGTTACCACGACCGTTCCACGTACCACGACAGCCGTCGTAGCTGCGTGGTGAGCATACCAATATTGTAATATTGTAGCACAATCCCAAAACTATTTGTGGAGACAACACGTACCTACGAACGATGAGACAGTCAGACACGGAGGAAGGGGTGGTAAGATGCCGTTCGAGATGA
>JAQZDD010000091.1 GCA_028751055.1 Euryarchaeota archaeon Ods04
GTTCCTCCTCGTCAGGTCCTCGTGCGACGGCGTCTGCGACGCGTTTGAGAACCGCCTGTGTCGGCTTGGCGCGGAGGAAGGGCGCGGCGTAACGCGACGTGCGCGCTAAGAGACGTGCGGGACGCGGCAGGTCGACGTAACACTCGATGTTGTCGATTCCTGTCGTGCGGTAAGCCGTCACGACATCGCCGAGAGGCATCGTTGTTACTTCCACGTTACCGCGTCCGTCGCCGAAGTCGGCGTGTCGCGTCTTCCATGCTGGCGGCACTTCTTGGATGCTTCCGTCGCGCCGTACCACGCCGCTCTTGCCGAGACTCTCTACGACTGTACGCGCCGTGCCGGGAGAGACGTTGGGGAGAGAACGGAGGGCGAGCGCGAGATAGGACGGTTCGTCGACCTTCTCGGCGAGGTAGGCGGCGAGGCAGTCGGACGGCACGACGTCGAAGCCGACGCCGGGAAGGAGCGTAACGTCGGCACCGCGCGCCTCGCCGTCACGCCGCGCTACCGACTCGAAAACATCGACCTCTCCCGTGATGTCTAAGTAGTCGGCACCTTCGGCGATGCAGGCGTCGACAACCGTGTCGTGCGTCTTCGAGAACGGTCCTGCGCAGTTGAGGACGGCGTCCGCGCCCTCGATACCCTCCCTTGCTCCGTCGAGCGAGAAGACGCGTCCGTCGACACCCCACCGGTCCGCCTGCGTCTCGACCTTCTCGGCGTCGCGTCCGGCGACGACGACCTCGACACCGCGTCTGTCACACTCCTCGACGACCAGTCTTCCCGTGTATCCGTACGAACCGTAGACCAAGAGCATGGTGCGTCTTCGTACGCGGATGGCATAACGTCGGCGGTCGACATATTCTCAAAGCTGAGAACGGTTCACGTTCCGTGTGACGGTTGTCTGACGTAGATATAAATGTATAAAACCCTAAAATGAACCGAGATGGAGAACCCACGAACACGTGACACACAGTTCGAGGCGATACTGCGTGTCATAGACGAGAAAGGTCTCCACGGCGAGGAGCTTACGGCGCGCGACATACACGAGGTGGCGAAGGAGGAGGTCTCGCTTTCGAGTCCCCACGAGGTCGCCACGGTACTCGGATACCACTCCGACGACCCAATAATCGAGGTCAAGGAAGGCTCGCCGTACCGGTACAAGTTTTCCTGAACTTACGTCCAGAAAACAGCGCGTCTGCGTGACATTCGATAGGCTGAACGCCGTGCTCGCCGCCAAACGAAGGTCTTATTCTGTGTGAAGATGTGTGTTACAACATGGCTACCGGAGAGCAACGCGTCGAGACGTACGTGGAGAGAACGACAGAGTTCGTCGCCGATAAGGTCGACGAGGCGGGCGCGGAAGGCGTCGTCGTAGGGCTGAGCGGTGGTATAGACTCAGCGACGGCGTCGGCTGTCGCAGTCGAGGCAGTCGGCGCGGAGAACGTACACGGACTCGTTCTGCCGAGCGAGGTCAGCGGTGACGAAAACATGAGCGACGCCGAGAGGCACGCTGAGGAGTTCGGGATAGAGTACGACACCATCGAGATACAGCCCGTCGTCGACGAGTTCTTAGAAGGATATACCGTCGAAGAAGAGATGGCGATAGGCAACTTGGCGGCACGTGTCAGGATGTGTTACAACTATCTCGTAGCGAACTCCGAGAGCCTTCTCGTTCTGGGCACGGGCAACCGCTCTGAACTCATGGTCGGCTACTACACGAAGTACGGCGACGGCGGGGTCGACATACTACCTCTCGGCGGTCTGTACAAGACCGAGGTACGCGAGCTTGCTCGCCGGTTAGGCGTCGACGAGAGCATCGTGGAGAAGCCGCCGACAGCAGGTCTCTGGGAGGGACAGACAGACGAGGAGGAGCTAGGCGCGACGTACGACGAACTGGACGACTTCCTGCGCGCCTACGTCGACGAAGACGTGTCCGTCGAGGATGCAGCCGAAGCCGCAGGGATAACCGTCGAGACAGCGCGGCGGCTCGAATCTCTTTATCGCAGGTCGGAGCACAAACGTAAGACGCCGCCGTACCCCGACTTCGGACGTGATTCGTGAGTCTAAGCGTAGTTTAGGATAAGACTCAGAAGTCCGAACTATCCGTCTGTCAGTCTATATACGTTCCACGTTCTTCGCTCGGGGACCTTTGTCAGCCTCCTCTACGTCGAAACGGACCTCCTCGCCTTCTTCGAGGTCAGGTCCGCCCACGTCCTCCATGTGGAAGAAAACGTCTTCCTCGTCTTCGTCGTCGTTCCGCTCGATGAATCCGTAGCCCTTCCTGTCGTGGAAGAACTTTACCGTTCCTTCTGTCATTGTCGACAGCCGTATCTTCGGCATTACCACGCATAACCTTTTCGTTACACACGGTGGTTTGATTATACGAGGTCGAACGCGTGTACTATGTCTTCGGCAATCGTGTCACGTAGCCCGGGTTCGTAGGTCGCCGCACCGACGTTGTACGTCACGACGACCTCGCCGCGGTACGTCAACGTGTTGTACGTGTGGTGCGTACCGTGTTCGTCACCTATCTTGACGTCGCGCCCTAAGATACGTTCGGCAACCAACTTCCCGAGCGCGACGATAACGTCGGGGTCGACCAGTTCGAGTTCACGTTCGAAGTACGGCGCGCATCTGTCGAGTTCGTCGGTGCGAGGGTCGCGGCTCTCGGGCGGATAGCAACGCGTCAGGTTTGTCAGGAAGACATCTTTCCTCGTTTTGTCGGCTCTTTCGAGCGCGTAGTCAAGGACGTTCCCCGCCTCGCCTTGGTACGGAAGACCGACCTTGTCGTCCTTGTAGCCCACCATCTTTCCGACTATCATGACATCGGCGTCCGCGCTGCCTTGGTTGGGGACAGCCTGCGTCCTGTTCTCGTGGAGACGGCACCGCTCGCACGCCTTTATCTCGTCGTTGTGGTCGTCTATCTCCATCTGTTGCGGTCCTCTTGTCTGACGTACGTCTTCCGTCCGTATTATCTACGGGGGAAAGGATTTAACGAAAGCGCGCTACGTCGCTTTCATGGAAGGAAAACATCTCACGCCCGTGTCGGGCGGTGAAGGAGAGACGGTACGTCTTGAGGACGCCATGGCGGCGTACGAGGCGTGGTCGCGCGACAAGGGAGCCTACGTCGAGACCGACGACCCTAGCGTGACACACAAGGGATTCGAGAACCTGCTTGCCGAGATACGTAACTCCGGCTTCGACATCGACTCGGTTACTCTCTCACGTCTCGTCGACCGTTTCTCCTCTATAGACTCGCACATACTCAACGAGGAGGAGGTGCGGAACCTCATCAAACGTTACCCCGACGTGACGTTCGAGCGCGAATGGGAGCATATAGACATCGAGACATCGGACGCGTCGGTCGACTTAGTCTTCCGTGGCGACAACGGCGACGAACTTCTGTTGGTCGAAACCGCCTTCGAGACGGATTCGAGACGCGCCCTCGGAAAGCTACTTTACAGCCGCGAACGTTTCGACGAACTCTTTCAGGGCGAGATAAGCATGTGTCTCGTCGCCTTGGAGGCGGACGACTACCTCCGCGGCGCGTGCGACATGTCGGACGTTCTTCTGCTCGAACTCGGTCCTGAAGCCCTGATAAACCGTGTCGAGCAGTCCGCCGACTGGGGCAACCTGCGCGGTCTGACTCTGTCGCCCTGAGAGGCGGACACAGGCGCGCCGTAGGCAGGACGGAGTTTATACGGTGTGACACACTATCTCCTCGGAAGTGATGACTGAGGAAGACAGAACGGGCACGGCGACCGACGGTTCCGAGGTGGTAGAAACAGCGGAAGGAGGGAGTCGGGAAGACGGAACCGAGACGCGTTACATCCTGTACGGCGGCAAGGGAGGCGTCGGAAAGACGACGTGCGCCGCGGCGACGGCTTACTCGCTGGCGCGGGCAGGACACGACACGCTCGTCGTCTCTACCGACCCTGCACACTCGCTCTCCGACTCGTTCGACGCGCCCGTCTCGTCCGAACCCGAGGAGGTGCACGAACGTCTCTGGGCTGTCGAGGTCGACCCCGAGGAGGCGATGGACGAGTACCGCGACACGGTCGAGGGCGTGCCCGAGAAGCTCGCTGGCGGAATCGGCATGAGCCTTGGTCTCGACTCAGACGAGGTCAGCGAGGGCATGGGCGGTCTGTTCGACGACGCCATGGACGCGCCGGGTAGCGACGAGGCGGCGGCGATGTACAAGTTCATGGAGTACATGGAGTCTGACCGCTGGGAGTACATAGTCTTCGACACCGCGCCGACGGGGCACACGCTCAAGCTCCTTCAGTTGCCGGAGGTGATGGACTCGATGGTCGGACGGATGGTACGTATACGTTCACAGCTAAGCGGCGTCTTCGGCTCCATGAAGAGTCTCTTCGGAGGTGAAGGCGACGCGGACGGCGACGCGGACGAGTCGGCGCACGACAAGCTTGAGAGGCTGAGCGACCGTATCGAACGCGTCCGTGCGAAGCTGGTCGACGCCGACTACACCGAGTTCCGTGTCGTCTTGGTGCCCGAACGTATGGCTGTCTTGGAGACAGAGAGGCTTGTGGAGCGTCTCGCGCGGTTCGGTATACCCGTAACGACGGTCGTAGTCAACAAGGTCATGGAGGACGTTAACGAGGACTGTGAGTTCTGTCTCGACAGATGGGAGGTGCAGAAGAAGAACTTAGAGGACGCGGAGGAGACGTTCGGCGAATTCGAGGTTGTCCGTCTTCCGCTGATGCGCGAGGAGGTGCGCGGCTTGGTGGCTCTGGAGAAGGTCGGTGGACGGCTTGAGGGCTAAGGCAGGATACTGTCGAAGAGTAGGCTCTCGACACCTGCGGGGTCTTCTTCGGTAGCTATGAGCAGAAACCTCCCGTCGAGTTCCAGACGTACGTCGTCCATATCCCTGCCCGGGTATCCTTCGTAGGCTTCCTCGGCGAACTCCTCGTCGGGATAGACGGCGACCTCGACGAACTCCAGAACACCGTCGTCGCGCTCCTGTATGAAGGTGTAGGCGGCGTTCTTGGTGCCGTCGTAGTTGAAGAGGACGCCGATGGGTGAGTCGACGTAATCTTCGATTCCCTGTACCAGTTCGCTTTCGTCCGCCTCCCTGTCCGCCTCGCCGAGTGCGGCGTCTACGACCTGCGTCGCGGTGCCGCGCGACGACGCGACGACGAACGTGTCGGAGACGACGACCTCGCGCTCTCCTGTCTCCGTGTCGGTCTGTGTCGGCGTCTCCGCGTCTCGCGTGCTGACCTCGACCTCGTCGTCGTGTGCGTCGGCGGGTTCGTTTCCGCGTAAGACAGCGAAGCCCTCGTGCTCCGTCTCCTCGACAGCGACGAGTTCGTCGGAGATTTCGTCTACGAGCGTGTCGGCGTCGAAGCTTCCGCCCAGCGCGGTGAAGCCGTCTTCGCCGTCGGTCGAGATATAGCCGTCCACGTCGGCGAAGTCGGGACCTGCTTCGCCCGCGACCGCCGCCGTCTCACCGTCGCGTTCGAGCGTCGCGCTTTCCCTGATACGTGCCACGTCGGCGTA